>JBARWW010000346.1:0-9002 GCA_049647005.1 Acidaminobacteraceae bacterium
ATCCTGGAGTATATGGTATGGCGGGACTTGTTCTTGAGCTTGCTAGCGATGTAGAGGTTGAAATTGTACCTGGAGTTTCTGCTGCAAATGCTGCTGCAGCTGCACTAGGTGCACCACTTATGCATGATTATTGTGTAATTAGTCTTAGTGATTTACTTACGGACTGGGAACTTATCAAGAGAAGAATAGACGCGGCTGGTATGGGTGACTTTGTTATTGCTCTTTATAACCCTAAAAGTATGAAGAGAGTTAAGCATATTGAGATTGCTCGTGAGATATTGCTTAAGCATAAGTCTGGATCAACACCAGTTGGTATCGTTCAAAATGCTAAACGTGAGGGCGAGAAGATAGTAGTTACGACTCTTGATGATATGTTAAATCATGAAATAAACATGTTCACAACAGTTATAATTGGTAATGCTAACACATATATCAAAAATGGCAAGATGGTAACTCCAAGGGGGTACAAGATTTGATATTAGTAATGGCAGGTACATCTGATGGTAGAATAATTGCTAAAGAAATTAGTTTAAAGCATGATGTACTAACTACTGCTACGACACCCTATGGTAAGAAATTACTTGAAGATATGGGTGCCCAAGTACTAATGGATAAAATGGATTCAAATTATCTATTAAATCTTATAGAAAAGATGAAAATTAAAGCTATAATCGATGCAACACATCCATATGCAGAGAATGGTACAAGAAACGCCATAGATGCGTCTGAGAAGGCTGGTATTATATATATACGATATGAAAGACCAAGAAGTGAGTTGATCACTGAGGATCAAATGTATGATTATGAGGGATGCATAGAAAAACTTAAAAATTCGAGTGGCAATATACTTTTAACTGTTGGAAGTAATAATCTAGATTTATTCTTAGATGAAAGTATCATTAATAGAGTATATCCAAGAGTTCTTCCAACATCTATGGTGATAAAAAAGTGTGAAAAGCTTGGCTTTGATACTGGAAAAATAATAGCTATGCGAGGACCTTTTTCACAGGAAATGAATTCACTTATGATGAAAGAATTTGATATCAAATTTATAATCACAAAAGAGAGTTCGGACGTCGGTGGATTTAAGGAAAAAGTTTTAGCAGCAAAAGAAAATAACGTTGAAGTTATAGTAATTAAAAGACCAAATATTAATATGAAGAATGTTATGTATAATTATGAGGATGTTTATGAAACTCTAGAGGCTAAACTTCTTAAGTAGCTACTAAAAAAATATTAATTTATTGTAACGATTTTTAAAGATGTATTACCTAATATATGGAATAGTAAAAGTTTAATCTTCTAAGCGATAATAATTTTGTAAATAATATTGATAATATAGTTGAATTTTCAATGCTTCTAAGTTAAAATTAAAATAATTATTATAAAATTAGAATTTGTTAATATTTAAAAGCTAATTGTATTAAAATATTGTTACGATGATGTAATATTAGAGCTGTTTATGGAGGTTTCGATATGAGTATTGAGAATAAAAAACGTGAAGTTTTATTTTCTAAAGAAGAAATAGCGGTGAAATGTGAAGAACTAGGTCATATAATTACTAATGACTATAAAGATAAAAACTTATTAGCAATTTCTTTGTTAAAGGGTAGCTTTATATTTGCAGCTGACTTAGTTAGACATATTTCAGTTCCAACAAGAATTGAATTTATGACAACTTCAAGTTATGGTCATGGAGAAGAGAGTACTGGTAGTGTAAAAGTTGTTCAAGATTTAAATATTGATAGTCTTGAGGATTTTGATGTATTAATAGTTGACGATATTACTGATTCGGCAGTTACTATGACTGGTGTTATTAAGCATTTAATGGCTAAAAACCCAAAAAGTATCAAGAGTTGTGTACTATTAGATAAGCCATCTAGAAGAAAAGTAGCTTACGAAGCAGATTATGTTGGATTTACTATACCTGACATGTTCATCGTTGGATATGGTCTTAACTATGGTGACTATATGAGAAATGTCGATCATGTATTTGCATTTGTTGATAAATAATAAATATTTTTTTGAGTGTAAACTGTTAAATTCTTAGATTAAATGAGAATTTGGCAGTTTTTTTGTTTTATTAAATAATTTGTAGTTAAATCTTATTCGATATGTAATCAAAACTAAACTCTGTTGGAATTAGGCATATGTTATAATGTAGTAAAATGAAGTGAAGGAGATCAGTGATGGAAAACGTATCTACATCAAATGAAATATTAGAAACCGAAAATAAATTTGTCTTACTTGTGAACGCATTTGTTAATATAAATCATTTGTCAAAAATGGAATTTTTGAAACATGCATTTGATACTGTTTTTAAATTAGTTGATGAAGCTGAAAAGGGTTCTTACTACGAATTAGTGGATGATAATTATATAGCATTATTAGGCAATGGGTATGATATGGAGGAGCTTTCTAAGCTGAAATTCACAGTCGATGAGGCTTTTATTGATTTTGAAAGCCCAATATCGCAGTTAATTGATTCTTACGAAATATCGGTAGCTAGAAGAGATGAGTCTTTGTTTTCTAGTGAAACCATTCAAATATTTAAAAATCTTGGAACTTACGAAAATTTTAGATCACTATATGCACCAATTTTTTTGGGATATAAAAAAATTGGTATAATTTGTTTAGAAAATTTTAGTGGCAAACACTTTTCTGTCAATTCTAAAGCATTGCTAAAGTTATTTGCACAGCAGTTTTCAAATATATATACACTAAAACACTATAAAGAAGAAATGGAAATAAGATGTGAAAACATAACAAAAGTTTTAGTAAAAACTATAGAAGTAAAAGATAAATATACTCTAGGTCATGCTAATCGAGTTAAAGAAATTTCAAGTAAAATTGCCTATGAATTAGAGTTTTCAATTGAACAAATACACGACTTAGAGACTGCTGCAATACTTCATGATGTCGGTAAAATAGGGACTCCAACGGCGATTTTGTTAAAACCCACTTCGTTAACGAAAATGGAATATGACACTATAAAAGAACACCCATTTCATGCAAAGAGAATACTAGATGATATTAGCGAATTTAGCAATATATCAAATATTACTTACTGTCATCATGAAAATTATGATGGATCAGGCTACCCTAGAGGCCTTAAAAACGATGAAATTCCACTTGAAGCACAGATAATACAAGTGGCAGATGCTTTTGATGCTATGACAAGCGATAGGTCATATCGAAATGCATTTTCTGTTGAAAAAGCACTTAGTATTATGATTGAGGGAAGAGGAAAACAATTTAATCCAAAGTTGGTAGACATAATAGTCAAATTATATAGATAAATATTAAAAGTTGTAATTATATAAAAAAGAGCATGAAATACTCACCTTGAATTATAGAAAATTCGGGAATATTTCATGCTCTTTTATTTATTGAAAAGTTATAATCTAAATTAACCTCTTAAGTCGTCTAATAATTGAGTTTTTTCTCTAGTCTTATCATCTTTCATCTTGATAACTTTTGCAGGAGAACCAGCAACTACTGAGTCGGCAGGAACATCTTCCGTTACGACAGAGCCAGCAGCAACAACAGCACCTTTACCAACACGAACACCTTCAAGAACAACAGCGTTAGCTCCAATTAAAACATTATCTTCAATGATTACTGGAGTAGCAGAAGGTGGCTCAAGAACGCCAGCTATAACAGCACCAGCACCAACATGAGCATTGTTACCAATAGTAGCACGAGCACCAAGAACAGCGTTCATATCGATCATAGTTCCTTCGCCAACGCTAGCTCCGATGTTTATAACAGCACCCATCATGATAACAGCATTTTTACCGATTGAAACTCTATCGCGAATAATAGCACCTGGCTCAATTCTAGCTCCAATATTTTTAATATCTAACATTGGAATAGCAGAATTTCTTCTATCATTTTCAATCTCATAGTCTTCAATAATAACAGCGTGATTTTCGATAAATGTCATTATATCACTTGCTTCTCCAAATAATACGTACATGTTTCCTTCACCGAAAATTTTAAATGGCTGGTTACTAAGTCCTGACAAGTCGCCTTTTATATAAGCTTTGACAGGTGTAGTTTTAGTAACTTCCTTAATAAACTTTGCTATTTCATATGGATTTGTAAAATCGTAATCTTTTGACATGTATATCCTCCTAGTAGTCTTTCTTATTGTATTAATATATTACCGAACTCATATCGTAAAGTCCAGGTTTTTGATCTTTTAAGAATATGGCAGCTTTTATTGCTCCCTTTGCAAATACTTTCTTTGAAGTTGCCTTGTGATGAATTTCAATAATCTCATCAGTGCCCGCAAAAATAACTTGATGTTCGCCAACAACAGTTCCGCCACGTACTGCATGTATTCCGATTTCTTCCTTATCTCTCAGAGTATTATTACCTTCTCGGCCATGTACAAAATACTTATTACTTGCAGTTTCTTTAATAGCATTTGCAAGCATTAAAGCAGTTCCACTAGGTGAGTCAACTTTCTTATTATGATGTTTCTCTATAATTTCAACATCAAAATCATAAGAAAGTATCTCTGAGGCTTTTTTAATAAGGTCAATCATAAGATTGATTCCAAGCGACATGTTTCCAGACAAGAAAAGTGGAACTTGGCTAGATAAGTTCTCAATTCGCTTGCTAGTTTTTTCATCGAGGCCTGTTGTACATATTACAGCAGGTGTTTTAGTCTTATCACAGTAATCAAGAAGACTTGGAACTAGGCTATAGTGAGAAAAGTCTATTATGACATCACCTTTGATACCATCACTTTCAAAGCTTTCAAATTGATCAAAGTTGTAAGCTTTATTTGAAGTTCTATCAACACCGGATGAAACTTGTATGCCTTCGCTTGTTTCTATAATTTCTATAAGGTTTTTTCCCATAGCGCCGTTAAATCCTGATAATACTATATTTAACATATTTAACTCCTTATTAGTACAAAAAGTTCTAGTAAACATCTTGTAAATTCAAATGCAAATGTATATCATATTAAAAGGCTACTAGACTGTACCTAAGATATAATAGTTCGCCTAAAAGTTTATAATAATCCTGCTTTGCTTAGTTCTGATTTTAAAATTGCTTCATTCTTTGGATCCATCTCAGAAAGTGGAAGTCTAAATCCACCAACATTTTTACCCATAAGATTTAATGCAGTTTTAACTGGAATAGGGTTAACCTCTATAAATAATGAATCAATTAGTGGTTTAAGTTTAAGTTGAAGCTCAGCTGCCTGTGTAGTTTTACCTTCAAGATATAAGGCAACCATATCATGAGTTTCTTTTGGAAGTATATTTGCAACTACAGAGATAACCCCTGAACCTTTAAGTGACATAAGAGGAATAATCATATCATCATTACCTGAGTAAAGTTTAAATCCATCAGGCATAATTCTAGCAATTTCAGCAACTTGTGAGATATTTCCACTAGCTTCTTTAACTGCCGTTATATTCTTGTGCTTAGATAACTCAAAAACAGTGGTTGGATCTATATTTACACCAGTTCTTCCTGGTACGTTATAAAGTATAATTGGAACATTAACTGCGTCAGCAATAGCTGTGAAGTGTTTGATAAGTCCGGCTTGAGTAGCCTTATTGTAATATGGAGTTACAAGTAAAAGTCCATCTACTCCAACTTCCTCAGCATACTCACTCATAAGAATGGCGTGACGCGTGCTATTACTACCAGTTCCTGCTATAACTGGAATTCTTTTATTTATTTTTTCAACAGCAAATTTAATTGCCGCTTTGTGTTCTTCGTCTTCAAGTGTTGAAGCTTCACCAGTAGTACCGCAAATAATTATTGCGTCTGTTCCACTCTCAACATGCCAATCTAATAATTCACCTAGCTTTTCAAAATCTATCTGATCATCTTTCATTGGAGTAACAATAGCAACTCCTGAACCTTTAAATAGAGACATAATATCATCCTTTCTTATAGATCGATACTTTAAAGTAATAAAAAAATACATTCTAATATTAACCTACTTATATTATAACAAAATAATACATTCAAATGGATTACAACTTAATTTAATAAGTAAACAATATAATGTAAGCTAAATTAGCGTTATAAATTACATTTTCTCTATGATTTTTTCAGCGATTTGAATTGCATTTGAAGCAGCACCTTTTCTAATATTATCAGCAACAACCCACATATTAAGACCATTGTCTATTGAGAAGTCTCTTCTGATTCGTCCCACATATACTTCGTCAGTTCCAATTGCTTCAGTAGCAAGAGGGTAAACGTTATTTGCTGGGTCATCACGAAGAATTATACCTTGGCTACTAGCCATAAGTTTCTTAATATCTTCAACTTCAAATGGAGTTTTAAGCTCTACATTGATTGATTCACTATGACAATCAAACATAGGTACTCTAACTGTTGTAGCAGTAATTTTAAGTGTATCATCACCAAGAATTTTTTGAGTCTCTTTGATCATTTTCATCTCTTCTTTAGTGTATCCATTTTCTAAAAATACATCGATATGTGGTAAACAGTTGTTTGCTATAGAGTGAGGATAAGCCGTAAATGTTTCCTTACCAGCAATTCCTTGTTCTAGATCAGCTTTACCTTTAACACCAGAGCCTGAAACAGCTTGGTAAGTAGAATAAACAATTCTGTTTATACCATACTTAGTGTGCAGTGGCTTAAGAGCAACAAGAGCTTGGATAGTTGAGCAGTTTGGGTTTGCAATAATACCCTTATGCTTGAAGATATCATCTGGGTTTACCTCTGGAACAACTAGAGGTATATCATCATCCATTCTAAAAGCACTTGAGTTATCAATTACGATAACGCCCTTAGAAGCTGCTATTGGAGCAAACTTTAAACTTATGTCTCCACCAGCTGAAAATAAGGCTATATCAATATCTCTATCAAAAGAGTTTTCGCTCAATTCTTCTACAATGTACTCATTTCCTTTACATACAACTTTTTCGCCAGCCGATTTTTTCGATGCAAAACAATATAAATTTTCAAAAGGAAAATTTCTATCCTCTAAAACTTTTAAGAAAGTACGACCTACCATCCCAGTTGCGCCAACGATTGCTACATTAACTTTTTTCATAACTATTGTACCTCCATTTATCGCTGAAATAAACTATGTAGAATGCCACATTAGTTTAAAATTATAGTATTATTTAACTATAGATACCTTTACCCATATTTATATATATTTATCATGGAAAAGTATCAACTTATTAATCATCCAAATTTCCTTTGTATAGTTCTAACTATTATTTAAAAAAGTTATCATACATTTATTTTTATAAATATACATGAAGTCAAGCTTAAAATGTCCGCATTTAAAAGGCGCAAAAAATAAAAAAAATCAAATCAAAATATCAAAAATGAATTAAAATTTAAACAGGAGTTAAAAAATATGTGCGAATTCAAACGAAACGTACAAATATACTTAAATACTTAATGTATAATTTAAAGTATATTAACATTAGTAGCTTTCAAAGTCAATACAATTACAGAAGTATTTATGGTATTTGTTTTCTGATTTTTAAGCATATATTCATATATAAGTAGGGAAAATTAATTAAATGACTTCCGGGTGCCTACTAAAATAAGAAAAACTCTCATAATATGTACATATACAAAAAAACTGTTAAAATGGTAGTGTTGATAAAAAATAATAAATTGGAAAAATTATACATAACTTTATAGAAGAGGTGTTAGCGTGAATATAAATAATGAAATTGCTAAATTTAGAGATGAAATAAAAACGATAAGACGTAATCTCCATAGAATTCCTGAGGCTGGTTTTTCAGAATTTAAAACTTCAAAGTATATAAAAAATTATCTTACAAATATAGGTGTAGAATATGATGAATCCGCAAGTACTGGAATTGTTGCTTATATAAAGAAAGAAGGGTCAACTAAGACTTATGCTTTTAGAAGTGATATGGACGCTCTTTCTATGAATGAGTATACCGATCATGATTTTCAATCAACACATGAAGGTTTTATGCATGCTTGTGGTCATGATGGTCATATGTCAATGCTACTTGTGTTTGCAAAATACTTAAGTCAAAATATAGATTCTTTAAAAGAAGATATAATATTTTTGTTTCAACCAGCTGAAGAAGGTCCTGGTGGAGCAGAACTTATGATTGCTGAGGGCGTATTTAAAAAACATAATATAGATGAAGTTTATGGTATACACCTATATCCAGAGGTTGAGAGTGGAAGATTCTCCTATAGAGAGGGTCCTATGATGGCTATGACTGGTGAGTTCGATATTAAGATAACTGGGAAATCTGGGCATGGAGCGATGCCACATAAAGCGCTAGATGCTGTTGTTATAGCTGCAGAACTTGTAACAAAAGCTCAAAACATAGTAAGTAGATTTATAAATCCAATAGAGGGCGCAGTTCTTACCATTGGTCGTATGGAGTGTGGAGTTAGACGTAATATTATAGCTGAAGAGGCTATACTTGAAGGAACACTTCGTGCATTTAATGAAAGTGTATACAATACTATAAAATCAAAGTGCTATGATTATGCAAGGGGTATGGAAGTTTCTTATGGCTGTGAAGTTGAAGTTGTATTTAGAGACATGTATCCACCTGTAGTAAATGATAAAGATCTATGTGAGGACTTTAGAGTTGCCAATGAAAAAGACTTTATAGTTGAAGATATAGAACCACAAATGATATCAGAAGATTTTTCTTACTTCCAAAGAGAAGCGCCAGGGTTATTTCTATTCCTTGGTGTTAGAAATGAAGAGAAAAATTATGTGTTTCCACTTCACAATTCCAAGTTCAACTTTGACGAGGAAGTTCTACTTTGTGGAGTTCAAGGATACTTAAATTTATTGAAATATAAAAATTGTATTTAGTGAGGTGTTAATGTGCAAAGGAATTTTGATTTATTAAAAAGCACTTGGTTATACCTTATGCTTGCTGTAATATTTATTTTTTTAGGATCTTATGTACAAGGCAGAGATTTTTACTCAGGTATATTCATTACTGAGTACATTATAGTATTTCTACCAGTTATAC
>JBARWW010000347.1:0-21207 GCA_049647005.1 Acidaminobacteraceae bacterium
CATGTATAGCGTGTTTTATCTTTTCGCGAACAAGTTCATTTTCTGCTATAAGCTTTGCAGATGCTCCCCATACTATAATTTCAACTTCGTCCCACCAGTTCTGAATAACAGCGTTAGTTCCATACATAAGTACTAACTTTTCAGCTGTAATAAGATCTGAGCTAGTCCATAAAATGTTTAATTTTGATTTATGCATAAAAAGCTCCTTTGAGTTTTAGTTAACTAGGTTAATAGTTTTGCCATCTATAAAACTTTGCAGATTGTCAGATGCAATTCCAAGAAGTCGCTTGCGAGCCTCTAGTGGAGCCCATGCAATATGTGGAGTGATAAGTAAGTTTGGTGCCTTAAGTAAAATGTTATCTTCGTCCATTGGTTCAACACTTATAACATCTATAGCTGCTGCCTTTATTTTACCACTTATAAGTGCTTCTTTTAAGTCCTCTTCAACAACAAGTCCGCCTCGAGAAGTGTTGATAAATATAACATTATCTTTCATCTTAGCTATAGTTTCACTATTAATCATACCACTAGTTGATTCAAATAGTGGTAGGTGCATTGAAATTATATCAGCTAACTTATATAAATCATCTAGTGATACAAACTTAAGATTTTCAGTTTCTAAAGTATAATTAGGAGTTCTAGTGTAAACTAAAACGTTCATATTAAAAGCATTAGCAATACGCGCAGTTTGCTTTCCTATATTACCAAATCCAATAAGTCCAAGAGTTTTCTCTTTTAATTCTATAAGAGGTTGATTCCAAAAACAGAAATCAATGCACCTAGTCCACTGACCATCAAACACTGCTCTTGAATGTTCACTTACACTATTACATATAGACAGTATAAGTGCAAATACATGCTGAGCAACTGCGTCTGTACCATAAGCTGGTATATTGCTTACGTCTATGCCGAGTTCACGAGCAGCAGCTACATCTACTATGTTGTAACCCGTTGCAAGTACACCGATAAATTTAAGATTCTTAGCACCTATCATATGCTCTTTTTGTATTGGTGTTTTATTAGTAAAAACTATATCGCACTCTTGTATTCTCTCAGATATAAGTTCATCATCAGTTCTATCGTATACTGTAAGTTCACCGTACTTACCAAGTACATCCCAGTCTATATCACCGTGATTAAGTGTGTCACCATCTAGTACTATTATTTTCATGCTAACCTCCAAAATTGATTAAGTATGTGGTTAAAAAAATTCTACTTAGATTATAATTTTTTTTAGATATTTAATTTATGTGATTGAAAAAGCTTGATTGCAAAGTATAGTTGCTCGTAAAAATCATCATCAATAATTGATGCTATTTCTTTTATTTTATTAATTCTGTATCTTATTGTATTAACATGTTGATGCAGTTCTTTTGAAGTTTCTACAAATGAAGCATTGTTTTTAACAAAGCTCTTTGCTGTAAGTAGAAGTGGACCATCTATTACTTGATCATATTCTATAATCAGATCAATTATAGAATTCGAAAAGTCCTTTGCGTAGTAATTATTTTGAAGGGGTAAAAGTAATTTATATATACCTATATTACTGAAGAGAGTTGTTTTATTAGTTTCTTTTGATACACAATATGCATAAATAGATTTTGTTATTGCATGGTCAAGTTCTTTTAACTTATGCTCACTTGAGTTTACCCCAATAAAAAAAATATCATCTATTATACCAATTGATTGTATAAAGCCATTTAGTTGTTTATCTGAAACTAAGTATGTATCGCAGTAACTATATATAATTAGTAAGCCTTCATCGTACTCAAATATAGAGTATGAAACTTGATTCGTTGTTTTAGATCTTTTAAGTGAGAATGTATCTATTATCCGTTTACTTATGCCTAAACTACTAGTTGATTTTTCTTTACAATATACAGTTTTTATATTGTTGAAAAAAGAATTGTTTATACTATAAGCTATATTTTTTACATCCGAATGGTTACTATTTGATGATAATAATTTTTTTATGACTTCTTCATAGTAAAGATAATTTTTTCTTTGCCTAATTGTATCAACTATTAACATTATAAGAACTTCAAAAGGTATGTCATAAAAGTATATGATTGCTATATCATGCTTGTTTGCATAGTCTAAAACTTTATCAGATAGAGAGTCGACATGAATTGTTTTAAGTGCTAATGCAGCAACGTTATTTTTCATAAGTCTTATAAGAGCAGCATCTGCTAAATCCTTAGAGTCTTTTGCAAAAAAAAGTGAAGTTATTACAAAGTCGCCTTCAAAAAAGTTTTCATCTATTTCTTTACCAACTTCATATTCTAAAATTCCAACTGTTTCAACGATTTTTCCGAGTCCTTTTTTACCAGCTACGACTTCAAATTTACCATCCATGACATTGCTTAGAATTTCTTTGACATCAACCAACTTAACACCCCCTAAATCTTTATTTGATTTTATATAATCATATTATAGTTTTAAGAGTTACTATGTCAATAATATATTGTATTAACATACAAAAAAATAATATGAACTTTATATATTACTATAATGAAATGAATAATTATAAGTGTTAATCTTATAATTATAAGTTGGCTAAATTATGGGAGGTTGTAAATATGTATCCAGCACTTGTTATTGATAAGGAAAAGATAAAAAGTAATATTGGAACAATAGTGAAGCTTTGCTCTAAAAAAAATATAGGAGTTTCTGGAGTTATTAAAGGATGTAGTGGTAATACTCAGTTTTCGAAGTTATTAGTAGAAGAGGGATGTAAGCATATAGCTAGTTCGAGAATCGAGCAACTAAAAAATGTGAAATTGAATGCTTTGAATCTTCCTACTATGCTACTAAGAATACCTATGAAAAGCGAAGTCGCTCGCATGATAAATTATGTTGATATAAGCCTTGCTTCAGAATTAGAAGTTATAAAGTATATTGAATTAAAGTGTAGTGCACATAATATTCACCATAAAGTTATACTTATGATGGATATAGGTGATCTAAGAGAAGGCTATATAGACAAGGAGGAACTTATAAAGACAGCGCTATACATAGAGAATAATCTAAAATTCGTAGAATTACATGGAATAGGAACTAACATAGGTTGTTATGGTTCTGTTCGTGCAACAAATCAAAACTTGAATGTACTTGCTAATATAGCAAGTGAAGTTGAAGAACTTATAGGTAGACCGCTAGATATAGTCTCTGGTGGTGCAACTTCAAGCCTTGCGCTTGTATGTCGTGATGATATGCCCTCTAAGATAAATAATCTTAGAATAGGTGAATCTATACTTACTGCAAGAGAATTAAATGAATTTTATGGAGGTAATATAAGTTCTCTGTCAAAAAGGGGTTTTACTTTAAAGGCAGAGATTGTTGAAATAAAAAATAAACCAACTCATCCGATTGGCGAGTTATATTATGATGCATTTGGCAATAAGCCTTCGTTTGAAGATCGTGGCAATAAAAATCGTATGATACTTGCAGTTGGAAGACAGGATTTTGGTTCACATGATAAACTTATTGCAATTACTGAAAATATAAAGATTATAGGAAGCAGTAGTGACCATCTTATAGTTGAAACAATAAGTGAAAATCATAAATTTAAGCTAGGTGATATCATAGACTTTGAACTTTTGTATCCAGCACTCTTATATTTATCTCAAAGTTCATCAGTTACTAATTTGATAAAGTTATAGGCTTATACAAGGTAAAATAATTTTAAAAGCTCCTACTTTATTAATATAAATTAGGATAGATAGATTAAAAGCGCTAGCAATTCCTAGCGCTTTTATATTTATATAATATATGTTTATGATTTGAAAACTAGTATAGATATAAATAGTAGTACAAAGCCTGGTAGAATAATTTGAAATCCAAGTTTAAAACTAACAAAAACGTCTTCTCTATTAACTATCATTTTTAGTGGAGATAACTTGTAGTTTATAAATAGCATTCCAAGTGATATGAAAAATAATCCTGCAAGGATTAAAAATACTGCGAGTACAGTTGTCATGTGTCACGTCCTTTTTATAAGTCATGTATTACTTTACGAATATTTGATGTATAGATGAAATGATATCAAATTGCGAGTATATATACAAATAATATAATATAATAGATCTAAAAAATCACCATAGACCTACTAAAATTTTTAGAAAAATTATATAATGGGTATTAGAAATATACTAAATTGAAAAACTAGAAGTAATATATAAATCTAATGAGGTGTTTATTTGAAAAAAACTATAACCGTAACGAAAGATGGTCCTTTTATATTTAATAGTATAGAAAAGATTCAGACTCAAAATGGAAATCAAATTGAACTTAAAGAGACCACTTCTATTTGTAGATGTGGTGAATCGTTTGAGAAACCATTTTGTGATGGTAGTCATATAATATTTGACTTTAAAGATGAAAAAGATGTTTATAGAGTTCCTGATAAAATTGATGTATATAAAGGTAAAATTATAACTATATATGATAATAGATCTGTATGTAGTCATAGAGGTATATGTTATGAAGAATTATCAGAAGTATTTAAGATGTCAGGAGGAGTTTTTATAGATCCTGATGGAGCAGATGTTGATAAAATTATAGACATATGTAAGAGATGCCCATCAGGCGCTCTAAGTTATAGTATAAATGAAAGTAAGCGCAACCTTGAAGCAGAAGAAGGCGACTGGGAAGTTAGACTTGCCCCTAGACGATATGGATACGATGGCCCTATCGAAGTAAGAGGTGATGTTGAGTTAATAGATGAAGCAGGAAGTCATCCAGAGTCAAGTGAGCACTACGCACTTTGCAGGTGTGGAAAGTCTAAAAATATGCCATTTTGTTCAGGTGAACACTGGAAAGCTAAGTTTATAGATGAAAATAATGATGAATATATATAAAAGAAAGTAGTAGCGGTAGTGTTAAATCACTACCGCTTTTTCTTATGATCAAGGTATTTATTGTTTTATTTGATAATATGACAATAAAACATTTGGAAGTAAATTCAATTAGACCCTTTGAATTGGAAGTGAATGTAAAAAAAATGTTAAAAAATTGAGAATAACGTATTAATGAAGACTTTATTTTGTTAAAATAAAAGAGTTGAAAATAAAATGTTTTTAAAGGAAAAAATATATTAGACGTAAACAATAACATACTGACGAAACTTAGTTTGGTCAGTAGCAGATTTATTTAACAGCCAAATTTCCATCTAGATCCATGATGAAAAAAGTTGTGGTTAAATATTTGCTTCATTAATAGATGCAAAATGAAACATATGCTTTTACTTTGCAATATACAAAGGAGATTTAAAATGTCGAAATTATTAAGCACTAGACTTAAGAAAGTTATGGTTTTAACACTACTTTTATTGTCTACAACAACAATGCTTTCTGCTTGTACACCTAAAACAGAAGAAGCACCTGCTGTAGAAACTACAGTAGAACTTGAAGAAGAGTCAGATGTTAAAGTTGAAACTCTAGTAAGTGAAGATGTTGTGATTCCAACTGGTGGCGAAAAATTATCAGAGGTAGATAGAATTTTAGTTGATGAGATGTTAAAACGTATGGAATTAGCAGTTAATCAAAGCGATGCAGCCTTATACTCTGAAGAGTTTAAGCTTGTTTTTTCTGATTATACTGAGAGTCAAGTAAATGATATAGATACAAAGCTTCTTGCCTTTGTTGAGGAAAAACACAACTTCTACTTCTATGATATTCTAAATGAAAATGTAGATGAAGTAGGTAATAAAGTTATAATTGTAAAAATGGGATACAAGAACTTAGATGAAAAAGATGAGACTAATGAATATGTTCAAATGTTAGTAGAACCAAATGTTGATGGTAAAATGAACATATCAAAGATCTTCTTCTTAAATGAAGATGAATATGCTCCATATAAGAAATAAAGATGAACGTTTAATAGATAATAATAGTTTAATAGAAAATACAAGTGTTAAGATAGGATGATTATATGAAAAAAGATATAAAAAAGGTATTAAGAGCATCTGTGCCAAATGCATTAGAAAATGTTATTGCAGAAGAAATTGAGTTTGTAGATGAACTTAATCTAACGTGTGCGCACATAAAAGGTGGATATATAGAAGAAAAAAATGCAAAACAAGTATATTTTAAAGAGTGTCTATTTGAAAACATAACATTTTCGGATATCAATTTAGATGGACTTGAAATTATAAATTGTGTATTTAAATCATGTGACTTTTCAGGTGTAAGGTCCGTTGAATCAATCGTTCATAAAAGTGAGTTTATAGATTGTAAGATGTCTGGAAGTGTATTTTCTGAAAGTATGTTTTATAATGTTACTTTTACAAATGTAATCGGAAATTATTTTACAGCTAGGTTTTCAGAATTTAAAAATTGTTTCTTCGATGGATGTAATTTAGTGTCTAGTGATTTGCAAGATTCTAAGTTTAACAAAGTTTATATAGAGGGTTGTGATTTGACCTCTGCTATATTTTTAGGTGTAAAGCTAGAAGGTGTAGATCTTACTAGCAACGAAATAGAAGGAATTGCTGTTAGAATTGAAGATGTAAAAGGGGCTAAGATAACTACAATGCAAGTGCTTGAATTTGCCAAGCTTCTTAATGTAATTATTGAAGAATAAATTGATATTATTTATAAGTTAAATGTATAGTTAACAATTGGCAAAAAATTTACAACTAAATCCAATTTTTCTATAGATTTCTATAATTTTCTGTAGTACAATGTACATGTGGCAAGTTGCTTATACGATAATTTTGATATTAACCCCAAATTCAATTCTAGTAAGTTATTTTGATTATGATTGTCTACCCCAAATATGAGATATCGTAAAGCTTATTAACTATAATTACTAGATACATATAATATCAAATGTACATCTGACTTGCCACACTACTTTAAAAGTGCATATTTCTGTGGTGATTTATATAAGATTAAGATACTATTGTGTAGTTAAGATATATAATATATTTTCAGGAAGGTGTTGTTTTATGGAAAGTAATGGATGGACTTTTAAAAGGATAGTTGCAATTGTTGGTATAATTGTTATATTAGTTATATTTGCTATCATGACATATTATTATTTTGGATATTTTTCAAAAATGAGTCTATAGTATAGAAGCTACATCACTAGAATTTAATTCTAAATGATGTAGCTTTTTTTATTGAATAAATTTATTTGTAATAGAATTTTCTAAGAATTATATTAAAGTGAAATGCTAAGGAAGAAAATAATTATTTGTGAGCTGATATTTTCTCGAAATCAAAAACCCTTAGGGACGAAATAGGAGACTTTTCTAGAGCCTGCTTCGAATATTCTTCGAGTCTTTTCAAATCTATTTTTCCATAGTGCATAGTAGCAGGACCCTTAATGCATCCACCAAGGCATGCCATGCCTTCTATAAAGTTAAATTCTAATCTATTTACATTGAGTAGCTTGAGAGCTTTATCACATTCACTTATTCCATCTGCCTTAAGAGGATTAAAGTTTGTATGGATATCATTTGTTTCTATGTGGTTCTTAATAGCACTTGTAAGTCCACCAGTTGCTGCAAACTTTCTTCCAAAGTAGGATGCGTTATTTAGAGGAGATGGTTCGAGTTCTTCAAGATCAATTTCTTTTGAGCTAATCATAGCTGCAAGTTCCTCGAAAGTAAGTACAAAATCAACACCAACTTTCACATCATATCTTCTTTGCTCAGATTTTTTTGCTATGCAGGGACCTATAAAAACAACTTTAGCATTAATGTCAATAGACTTAATGAGTCTAGATGTAGCAATCATAGGTGATATAACTGTTGAAATATTGTCAATTAGTTTTGGATGCTTTTGCTCTATAAAATTTACAAAACTAGGACAGCATGAGCTAGTTAAAACTTTTCCATCTCTTTCATACTCTACAAACTCTTTTGATTCGTGTTCTACAACAAAATCAGCACCGAGTGCGACCTCGATGATATCTTTAAAACCAAGTAGTTTTAAAGCCGATATAACTTTTCCAAGTTCTACATAGTTGTACTGTGATGAAAAAGCTGGTGCTAAGATGGCATATGTATTGCTTGAATTCATTTTGAGATCACGTATAACATCAACAATTTGTGATTTATCTTGAACGGCTCCAAAAGGACAGTGATAAACACATGCACCGCATTGGATACATTTTTCATTATCAATTTCCGCTCTTTTGTATTCATTTATAGTGATAGCTTTTGATGGGCAAACGCGTCTACAAGGACGCATAACATCAGCAACAGCACTATATGGACAGTTTGCTTTGGATTTGCCACACTCTATGCATTTATTATAGTCTATACTGGCTTTGTTGTTTATGATTGATATAACGTCTACTGGGCACGATTGAACGCATCTATGAGCCAAACAGCCACGACATGTTTCTGTGACAACGTATCTATTTTCTAAGCATTTATCGCAAGTACTCTCAAGTACTTCAATTATATTTGGATTATCTTTGTTGCCACCAAGAGCCATAGTTATACGCTCAGCAGTTGTTGCTCTTTCATGATGAAGACAACATCTAAACCTCGGTTCAGGGCCTTTATCAACTATAAGGGGAATTTTGTGTATGTTCTCATTAAGAGTTCCATCAAAAGCAAATCTTGAAACTTCTTTCATGACCTCATGCTTTACTAGTTGTACTTGATTTTCAAATTGTCTCATATTGTATCACCTCTAGTGAGTATATAAATTACTATATATATTTTACGGTAACTTGTTTGTTTAAAAGTCTCAGTTGCTCTAAAATTTCTTTTATTATGTTTATTTTTATGCTAAGTTCCTCTGGAAAATCAGGATTTTGATGAGCTGGATTAATAGCTTTACCAATCCAGAAGCTTATATGTGTACTTTCATCAATTAATATCTTAAATAATCTACTAGCACCGTCATTTCCCTTAAAATCAAATTCATCACAAGAAAATGTTGTCCTTTTAAAGATATCTCGAACAGCTTTAAGGGTAAGAACACCTTCTGTTACAAGATCAAGTCCCTTTAAAGAAGCAGTCGGGGGTATTTTCGGATTTGCGTAGTCAAGTGTTGTAATTAGCTCTTCATCTAGCTCTCGTGAAAATATATTGGCAGTAGTTCCACCACAAAGTATCTTCTTACCATTCACATTCATAAATTCATCGATGTAATGTTTATCAAATGAGGGTGATTCAGGAGGTCCTGAAAAGATATTGGTAACTTTTGGCTTTCTTATTTTGACAGTAACAGCCGATGTATCATCGTCAGGTAATTTGGCGTAAAGTTGATTACAAGTATCTATAAGTCTTCTTGTTATGTGATCGGCAGATAATAAATGCTGTCTTTTTAGAAAATCCCCGACATGACTCCATTCCCATCCGTGGTTTAAAAAGTTGCCAACTCCTGCGTGTATAACACCATCGCTTACTAGTGTTATAAAGTCGCCTTCTTGGAGCTTAAAGTTTGAAAAATTAACTTTCTTTTTATCATACAGCTTAGTTTTTTTATATGTATGTATGAGATTGTTGTCACGTACAAAGAATATAGGTGGATTATCATACTCAATTACAGAGCAATTAAGATCAGCATCAATTATAATAATTCCAAAAGTTGAATAAGCGATTTGCCTAACTTGGCAGACTGGCAGTGTTTTCATAATTGTATCTATAGTTTCATCTACTGAACCACCTTCTTTAAGCATTGTTATAGCAATCTTTGTTGTTAAAGTTGCTAAGATATTAGCTTTAACACCGCTACCAAGACCGTCTGCAAGGACTATAATAGATTTTTCATTAGATTTGAAAATTTCTATTTTGTCTCCGCATAATTCTTCGCCTTTCTTATTTAAGCTATGATGTGAAATATCAATAAATGATTTGTTTTTTTTCATGCCATACCACCTAATTGTCTAAAACTATAGACTTGAGTTTATTTAAATTAATTTTAGTTTCAGCAGTTGTTTCACCAAGCAAACTTGCAATTTCTTGAGCAACTCTCATTTGCTTTTCTATTACCTCTTGGCAAGTAGTAAGAGTTTTTTCCTTGACCATATTAAGTTCGTTTCTACTTCTTTCAACGCTAGTTATATCTGTTAAGATTGCGACCACAATGTTTTCTGTCTTCACGTTGACAATATTTATATAAAAAGTTTTCTCAATTGAATCTATATATATCTTTTGACCAATTATATTTTCATTTGAGCGTTTTACCTTTTGGAATAAATCATCATCCATAAGTGTGAAGATGGGTAGTGATTGAAGTTTTAAGTTTCGCTCATTTAAAAGCCTGTTAAATGCAGAATTAACTTCAAGTATATTGAGATCTTCATCTAGTATACATATAGCATTCGGAGAATTCTCAAAGATAACGGACTGCATACTCTCAGCCTTTGCTTTTAAAGAAGGCATACATAGATTTATATCAGAAAAACCATGATATACAGCAGTTGCTTTCTCGACACAGGTATTATATCCGCAAGCACTACAATTAAGTAAATCACTTTCAGTATATTTACCCATTGATACTAGGATTTCCTTAAGTTTATCTTTTGGTACATCTCGTAGTTTTATAGATTTATCTTTAAAAGTTCTACTAAGATCAATTTGACAAGGGAGCTCAGAGTTAGCTGGTGCAGTAGTCGTGTTGCTAATATGTTTGTCATTTATAATACTATTAGTTTTTCTCTTATTAACATGTTTGAAGAGCTTTAATTCTCTTTCATAGAAACTTGGGCATGCACTTGGTAAATCAGGTCCATTTAAGCAACTGCCACTGCAAATATTTATTTCAACACAGTAATTATTTAGTGCCTTAGTTGAAGCTGATTGTAAGAAATCTCTACAATGATCAATGCCTTCTATCTTCATATATCTAAATTTTTTGTTAAATCTTGATTCCAAATCTTCCCTAAATAAACTACTTCCAAGAGGATATGCTTGTCCTCGTGCTGTTGAAAAATAGTCAAATTCAGCAATTTCAAGATTTGATGGCTTTATACCATCTTCCTTAAGCCATTGATCTAGCTCGCTAAAGGTTATAACTGCATCTATAGAACCTTCCATTTCCTCAGCTTCAGCTTTCTTTGCTAGACAAGGGCCTATAAAAACAACAAATGGATCATCTGATTCAACTGATTTAATGTGTTTTCCATGTGCAATCATAGGAGAGACAACGGGGATAATATTATCTATTAAATTTGGATAATATCTTTCTATTAAATAATTAGCAGAAGGACAACAACTTGTTATTATATTTGTATTTGAAGCCTTTGATATTTCTTTTTCATAGAGTTTGGATATAAGCTCAGCACCAACTGCAGTTTCTTCAACTTTACTAAATCCAAGTTTTTTTAAAGCACTTACTATTTGAGTTGGTTCTTGCAAATTGAAAACGCCAACATATGATGGTGCGATTGAAGCTACAACTTTGCGTCCTAACTTTATATGTTTTTTTACAAATGGAACATCATTATGTATTTTGAGAGCACCTGGAGTACAATGTGCCTGGCATAAACCGCACTTTATACAAAGTTCATCGATTATATCTCGTTTTTCACCTACAAAAGAAAGTGCGTTAGTAGGGCAAGCTCTTAGACACTTAAAACACTCATCACATTTTGACTTATCAAATTCAAGAAATCTCACTATAAAACACCTGCTTTTATAAAGCTGCCTATTAGGCCAGAGACTTTATCTGGTGACATAGAAATAATTTCATCGTCATTTATTTTAATTGAAACAGCCTCAGAGCATTTGCCGAGACAAAATGAGGATTTAAGCTCAAGTTTATCTTCAAGTTTTTTTTCTTCTATTATGTTTTTGAAGGTGCTTATAACATCATATGAACCTTTTAAGTGACAAGCACTTCCTATGCAAATTTGTATAATCACATTAACATCTCCTTTACTTGCTATAGGACAATTATAAAACTTAGTTAAAAAAATATCAATTGATTTTTGATAAATAAATAAAGATTGTATCATAGTAATAAGTAGTACTAAAATCAGTACAAAAGCTTAATAAAACAGTGAAAACAAAAATCATTTTGTTAGTAATTAAATTGAGTGTGTCTGATAATTTAGAAAAAGTAAATAGGGATAAATGATTCTTAAAAGCACAAAATTGTTAAATAAATAACGTTTATGGGAGGTTTCGCTTGAGATTATTAGAAGCATTTATACATTTTTTCCTATTAAAACTTTCACTTATAATAAGAGTTACTTATAATTGTAATGATTACACAAAAGAAGTGATTGCTATTGCAAAAAAATTCTATATGGTATATTATAAATAAGAAAGTTGGGTATAAAGCACTTATACGTAGTAGTAAATATTTTAAATTGGAGGTAATAGATATGTTAGATTGGATTGCAGGATTTAGTCCTGTGCAGCAGGCTTTAATTGCTACTTTATTTACATGGGGTGTAACTGCACTTGGTGCTGCACTCGTATTTTTCTTTAAATCAATTAATAAAAATGTTCTTAATGGTATGCTTGGTTTTGCGGCAGGAGTTATGATTGCTGCTAGTTTCTGGTCACTTCTTGCACCAGCAATAGAAATGGCTGAGCTAATGGGTGATACACCTTGGATTCCGGCAGTAGTTGGATTTCTAGCCGGTGGATTATTTCTTTGGATTGCTGATAAAACTCTTCCTCATTTACATATGGGACTTGAGGTATCGGATGCAGAGGGTATTAAAACATCTTGGCAAAGAAGTGTCCTACTAGTACTTGCGATTACATTACATAATATTCCAGAAGGTCTTGCAATAGGAGTTGCATTTGGTGCAGTTGCATATGGTCTTCCTTCAGCAACAATTGCTGGAGCTGTGGCACTTGCAATTGGTATTGGTATTCAGAACTTCCCCGAAGGAGCAGCTGTCTCGATTCCACTTAGACGTGAAGGATTTTCAAGAAGAAAAGCATTTTTGTATGGTCAAGCGTCCGGTATTGTTGAACCTATAGCTGGTGTTATAGGCGCATTTGCAGTCCTATCAATGAGGCCAATCCTTCCCTATGCGCTAGCATTTGCAGCAGGGGCTATGATTTATGTTGTAGCTGAAGAGCTAATTCCAGAAGCGCAACAAGATAGACAAACTGATATTGCAACAATTGGTTGTATGATTGGATTTGCATTTATGATGACTTTAGACGTAGCACTTGGTTAGTCGAGTCTTACTGATAATTAGTAGAAATTAAAGAAATGAACTTTCGATAAAATATTGTTTACACAAATTAGAAAACGCTTATGGTTTAATAACCGTTAGCGTTTTTTGCTTTATATATAATGAGGGTGTACTCTGAAAGTGTCTTATAAGTATTGACTTTTATTTTTATCAGTGGTTGGAGCCTTAGTAAGTCGATTTAGAACGAGAGAGTAACCATCAGTACCATAATTCATACATTTGCTAACTTTGCTAATAGTGGCTGAACTGGCGAATGTTTCTTGTTCGATTTCGGTCCATTTTCTATTACCATGAAGTAATTTTGCTATTGTAAGTCTCTGCGCCATAGAAAGCAATTCGTTTATTGTACATATATCTTCAAAAAAACGATAACATTCATCAACATTTTCAAGTGTTAAGATCGCTTTATAGAGTTCGTCCATTTCGTTTGATTTAAGCTTTGAGTTATGAGTTTCCAAGCTATCTACCTCCAACGTATAATAATAAGTAGTTTGTTTTAATAAAAAATAGACATTCTAGTGCATCCATTTATAATTATTATATTTTAGTAAAAATACTTTGTAAAGTAATACTTAAAGAAAGCCCTAACATATCGCTTTTCGCTTATGTTAGGGCTTTGATTTGATTTTTAAAATAGTAGGCCATAATGCACTAAATTATCCTCTATATATATTACTTGTTTAGCTCTGATAACAATTTTTCAATATCCATACCATGGATCTCTGCAGCATCTACAAGTGTTTCTACTTGTGATGATGGACAACCAAGGCAGCCAAGACCATTCTCTATTAATATTGCACCAGCTTCAGGTTTTTTTTCTAATATATCAGATATAATCATGTCTTTAGTAATTTTCATTTTATCTTCCTCCTTATACTTAACTTCCTAGTAATTAATATATTAAAACTGTTAAAGAATTATACGATTTTATGCACAAAGAGTGCTGATGGATCGGTAGCATCTTCAAATGAGTAAGTGAACTTTGTGTTAAGTCCAGATAAAAAACCATTTATAAAGCTTGATTTAAGTTCATAGTAAACGTGTATATCGCCACCAACTTGATCCCAATAATCTTTGTGAAGACAACGTGATGTAATCCAGCTAATATGTGTATCTGATACTTCCGATACAGAGTTAACTCTATCGCAAGGCATTCCCTCAAGTAGATGGTTATTTAACTGATTGTAGATATCTTGAGTATTACTTACAGATTTCTCAGCTAATGCTTTTTCACCAGCACTTTTACCAAATTCAAAGTAAGTTTCATTAGCAGCCTTAAGTGTAGATTCTTTATCAGTGGCAATTAAGTTTGTGATAAGGAAAGCTTGTCTTTTTTCTGCGTTTGTAATTTGAGCTTGCAGCCAACCGTGGATATTACCTTGATCTATAATTTCTTCAAGTGCTGTAGTCCCAATCACTGCTCCAAATTCATTTTTTATTGTAGAAATTAATGATTCGTTTGTATCATTTATTAATTTACTTCTAAAATCCATCTCCATTGCTTCATGTAAATTGATTTTATCAAATAACCAAAAATGTATAGGTGCTAAAAATTTACTCATAAAAACCTCCGTAGTATATGCTAGTAAGTAGCCTAGTGTTAGCTAGCGAAAAGTATCTCGCATGTCCATTAATTATTATTTTCTTCTAATTTATCATTATATATATCAATTACTCCTGCTTTAAAAACTTCGATTGTAATTCTATCTATAAAATCGCCTAATTTATCTCCAATGTTAGCATGCTCATTGTAGTACTCATAAACAGCTTCAACCATTAGAAAAGCTTGATCTTCATCAAGTTTATCTGAAATTCGGTCAGGCAGTCTAGGGTTAAATCCAGCGCTACCTCCGACAACGATTATATATCCCTCTTGATCGGCTAAAACACCTATATCTCTTGCGTTAGTACTACCGCATGCGTTCATACAACCAGCTACACCAATCTTAGTTCTGTTTGGACAAGGTGCACCGTAAAAACGTTTTTCTAACTTCATACCAAGCTTTAGTGAATTTTGTTTTGATCTTTTACAAAATGACGCAGGGCACATTTCTATATTTTTCATAGAATATGGATTAAGTACTGCTGGATCCATATCAAGATCAATCCATATCTTTTCTACATCTTCACCTTCAACACCTAATATAGCAATTCTTTGGCCAGATGTAATCTTAATTGTTCCACCGTACTTTTTTGCAATTTCCGCTATATTAATTAACTTTTCCGGGGAAATAAAGCCACCAGGTATTCTTGGTGTAACGCCGTAAGTTTTTTTATTGTTTCTTACTTTTTGTAATACTGCGTATTTTGGAATCATATTTTATCCTCCTAAAAGAAGTAGTAGCACCTTAAAGTGTTTTGCACTTTTTTTCTTAAGCTATGTGAGTATTATAACGTGTAAGCTAAAATCTATCGGTAACATATGTTACGGGCGAGGGAAAAAATTTTAAAAAGATAAATTTTTTCCCTCGCTTTATGTTTATACCCCATATATTTAAAAATACCTATGAATTAACTCAAAAATTATGAGTTAATTCATAGGTATATACAGATCTATACATATTACAGCTATACGACGGACAAGTCGAGACAAAAAAAACAAAAAGCTTTGAAAAATATACGTTGTCTAAATCGAAGATTTTTATTACATTATAAGAGCTTAAATATGAAATCAAAAAAAGATGATAACTCATTGAGTTACCATCTTATATGTCTATTCAATCTAAATAAATCCTTTATCTATTTCCAAATCCGCCGTGATATCCACCACGACTAGCCATGCCTGATCCACTTCCACTACCATCTCTAAGTCCTTCTTCAAATCCAATTCCAAGTCTTTCATGATCGTCTCTGTTTGTTCCAAGCCCATCACAAGTTGCTTGTCTTTCTGTAACTTGTGTCATATACGTTTCGCCCTGTGCAGCAGTAATTTTTCCGTCTGTAACTAGTTGATTAATTCGTTCAATTTTTGATGCGTGGATTTCTTCGATTGTTAAATCTGAATTGTAAAAGCCATGTCCATTGCCATATCCGTGTACAAAAGTATTCTCACTGTCAGCGAAAGCAGTAGTTTCTCCTACTATTAGTAGTCCTAAACTAAGTGTTAAAATAAGTAATTTCTTTTTCATAATTATCTCTCCTTTAGAATGTAAGTTAAAAATAGTTTATCGATTCGATAGCTTAAGTATATTAATGAAATATGGCGAGAATATGACTGACTGAAAAATTTTGGGCATAAAAAAACAGCCATCATGTTAATTTCGTTTGTGAGTTGAATTCTATCAAGGGGTTTCTTGAAATAAAACAATAAACTGGTAACGAAATCTGCATTCCGACTGCAAAGGGCTATTTATATGTAATATATTAAAAAATTAACACGAATAATTATATTAATTTTGCTACTAAAACAATTCTACATGAGTTGACTTAAATTGTAAACATAGAATTTGTTATAGATTAATTTTTATTGCTTTGTATTCTTACATAATAAAATATAGCTTTGTTAAAAAAATATTTATATATGTAAAAAATATTCAAAATTTTTAAGTAAGGCAGTATTATGTTGATACTTAAGTCTAATGTAGATACAATATAGATGAAATGATGTATGGACTTTAGTACATATTTGTAATCCATATTATAGTTAGATGAAATTAATAATAATATAAATAATGCAAAATAAAAAGTGAGGTTTACTATGAACGCAAATATTATGAGAAAGCCGGAATGGTTAAAAGTAAAGATGGAAAGTACTAAGAAGCTAGTTGCAGTAAATGAAATACTACATGCCAATAATTTGAATACAGTTTGTCAAGGTGCTAAGTGCCCAAATAGACTTGAATGTTTTAGCAATAAAACAGCAACATTTATGATTCTTGGTGCTAATTGTACAAGAAATTGTACCTTCTGTAATATAGCGGGTGGAATGCCAGAAAAAGTAGATTTAGATGAGCCTAGAAGAGTTGCAGAAGGTATTAAAGAACTTGGTCTTGAACATGCTGTAATAACATCTGTTACTAGAGATGATTTAGCGGATGGTGGTTCTATACAATTTGCAAATACGATTCTTGAGATTAGAAAGTTATGTCCTGATACAATCGTAGAAGTATTAATTCCAGATTTTAAGGGTGATAAAGTTTCCCTAAAAAATGTAATTGATGCAAATCCTGACATTATTAATCATAATGTTGAAACTATTGAGTCTCTTTACTCAGCGGTTAGACCAGAAGCTGAATACTACCAATCACTTGATTTACTAAAATATGTTAAGGATAATACTAATATTCATACTAAGTCAGGTTTTATGCTTGGGCTTGGTGAAAAAGAAGAAGATATTTACAAATTAATTGATGATCTATATGATTATGGTATAGATTTCTTGACTATTGGACAGTATCTACCACCATCAAATGAACATTATAAGTTAGTTGAGTATATAACTCCAGCTATGTTTGATAAGTATGGCGACTATGCAAGAAAAAAAGGATTTACATTTGTTGCTTCGTCTCCACTTGTTAGAAGTTCGTATAATGCTTCAGAATTTTATAAAACGGCGAAAGGTATTAAGTAGAAAAACTTATATATAAGGAGGCTATAAATGAAAAGAGTGCTTCATATCATATCTCAAAAGCCAAGTGATACTGGCAGTGGTGTTTATTTGCAGAATCTAATTGCACATGGTAGATACAATAATGACAGTCAAGCGATAGTGTTTGGTATCAATAATAATGAATGTATAGAAATAGATATACCTGAAAAGTGGAGATACAAAATACAATTTGAAACAGATAAGTTGCCATTTCCAATTGTTGGAATGAGTGATGTTATGCCCTATAAGTCGAGTGTGTTTAGTGAACTTAATGAAAATGATAATGAAGTGCTTATAAATTCCTATAAAAGAGTTGTTAAAAGAGCTATTTTAGACTTTAAGCCAGACCTTATCTTTTGTCAGCATCTATGGCTTATAACTTCTGTAACTAGAACATTAGTAGAGGAGTTAGACTTACTTATACCCGTATATGGTTTTTGTCATGGTACCGATATAAGACAACTTTCTCTTAGTGGGTATCACAGAGAAAAAGTGATATTTGGTTGCAAAAATCTAGATAAGATATTTGCCCTAAATGAATTTCAAATTGATGAATTAGAAGAAAAATATAATTATGAAAGATCAAAGATACATGTTGTTGGCAATGGTTATAACTCCGACTATTTTTACAAAAATAATGTTAAGAAAAAAAATGAAGGTAGGCATAAAATTATATATGCAGGTAAACTTAGCTATTCAAAAGGCGTTATGTCATTGATTAGATCCTTTAAAGAGTTAGATAATAAAGAGTTTGAACTTTATATAGCTGGAAATGGTCATGGTAGTGAGTACATGAGTATACTTGAAGCAATTGAAGATATAGAAAATATTTATTATTTAGGTAAATTGTCTCAAAGTGAACTTGGAGATTGTTTTAGATCATCTGATATATTTGTATTGCCATCATTTTATGAGGGGCTTCCATTAGTTATAATAGAAGCAATTGCATGTGGACTCAAAGTGGTGTGTACAAATATAAATGGTATAAGCAAATGGATTAGTAAATATACAGATGATAGTAACATTATTTCATTTGTAGATTTACCTCAAATGCTCAAAATAGACAAACCAAGTCCTAATGATTTATCTGATTTTGAGATTAGATTAACAAATTCAATTTTGAAAGTACATAATTCTAAAATTGATAATTTGGATTATGAATTTTTAAATGAATTAAGTTGGAAAGAGATTTTTGGAAAATTAAATAGACTTCTATAAGATGAAAATGCGTAGGTAAATATCCGACGCATTTTTTATACTCTAAATTGTACATCTGAAAATCTATATATATAAGAAGGGATTCTATATGACCATATAGAATCTAATAATATGCCTTGGAGGTGTATAGTTTGGAATTTTCAATTGCTACAATTAATGATAAAAAAAATATACTAGATTATTATATGGAACTTGATAGTGAAAGTTATAAGATATTTCGACTTAAAACAGCTAGTTTGGATATTGTTGAAGAGTTTATTCGCAATGAATTGATAGATTTATTCCTGTTGTATAAAGATAATGTACTAGTTTCAGTCATAAAGTCTAGTAAAGGAAATGGAGATGGAGCGCATAGTTCATGCCTGAACATATCGACAAGGCAAAAGCATAGGAATAAAGGATATGCAAAAAAGCTTATCAAATTCGCAATTGATCAACTTAAAAAGGATAATATTAAAATTATAAGAGTTGAAATATTTTCTTGGAACAAACCAGCAATTGCTACAATTGAAAAAGCTGGATTTACTCTAAGTGGGCGTATTGTAATGAGCCACTATGATGAAGAATTAGGCGATTATATTGATGATTTGTTATATCATAAATTTTTATAGATTGATTTAGACAAAAAAAATGGTGACTTAACACCATTTTTTAGCCTATTAAGTTTAATAGGGAGTTTTTTGACTCTGCTCTTTGTTGTTGCATTTGAAGTTTGAACTGATCAAGTATCTTGTTTTTGTTTAATTCACTAACTTGCGTTGCAATGTCTTCTTTAAGTGTGCTTCTTGCAGATTCTAAATTTTCCGCTGAAACATTATTGACACTTGCAGCAAACTCAAATCTATTACTTGTTGCTCCAAGTTTGCTTCTAGACGAAGTAACTTGTTCAAGTGCACTATCTATGTCTTTTAAATCGAACTCTCCTGTAACGTCGAAATTGTTTATTCCCAAAGTTTCAAGTGAAGAATCATCAATCTTCATAACTTGACCTTGTCCAGAGTTTGGGCCAGTTTGTATATTTGCTTCAAAGCTTCCATCAAGAAGTTTCTTTGTGTTGAAGTTAGTATTCTTAACAACATCTTGAATGGATTCTTTAAACTGATCAATTTGACTTTGAATTGCAGTCTTATCGGATCCAGTTAAAGTTCCGTTAGAAGCTTGAAGTGCAAGTTCTCTAATAGATTGTAAACTATCGTTTATAGTTCCAAGTGCGGCTTGTGCAACTTTAGCTGCATTATCAGCAGTTTTGATATTATTAGTTGCAACATTATGTCCATTAGATTGACTCTTTAAACCTTCGTCAATTGCAATTTTGGATGAGTTAGATGGACCAATTTTTCCGGCCAGCGTGTTGTTTATATTAGCAAAACTACTTTCTACTTTCATAAATTCACCACCTTTTTAAAACTAGCTTAAGCTACATGATATTTATACCCGAAAATAAGGAATTTAAACTAGTATTTGTTGTTATATAGGAATATCAAAGGGTATAAATATAGCGATTGAAGTTTTGTTTTATAAATTATTTTAGTGAGGATAAATGGAGGTAGCTATGAAAAAATCAAAAAAAAGTGGTCTTATTATTGGGTTCTTTTTAGTGTTTGCAGTTGTGACACACTTTATCGCAAACTCGTGGTTAGATAGAGTGGAATCATCATGTGAAAATGCAAAATGCTATTTGGATTAAATTATTGCTAAAGTTTTATATAATGCTTCATTATATAATGTTAAAATGTACTTGTATAATCAGTCATTTGTGTTTAGTATAAGCAAAGGGTGTAGGTGCTTTTAATATATTTTAAAAAAGATAGGAGAAACTCATATGAATAATAAGATACTAGTAGTAGATGACGCACTTTTCATGAGGAAAATGCTTTCGGATATATTAAAAAAAGCTGGTTATGATGTAGTTGGCGAAGCTGAAAATGGTATGGAAGCGTATAAGAAGTACAAGGAACTTGCTCCGGATTTAGTAACTATGGACATAACAATGCCAGAGTATAACGGAATACAAGGTTGTAAGCTTATTACGGACGAGTTTCCAGATGCAAAGATACTTATGTGCAGTGCTATGGGTCAGGAAAATATGGTCATAGAAGCTATAAATGCTGGAGCAAAAGGTTTTATAGTTAAGCCATTTCAACCTGCTAACATCGTTGAAAAGATTAAAGAAATTATAAAATAATTAAAAATAAGAAAGGGTGTTTATCATATGATAAACACCCTTTCTTATTTTTAATTATTTTATAATTTCTTTAATCTTTTCAACGATGTTA
>JBARWW010000348.1:0-19098 GCA_049647005.1 Acidaminobacteraceae bacterium
CTTCTATGTGTCCGTGTGCTATCTTTGCAGGGTAACATACCGATTCGGATGGAATTGATTCCATACCCTTATTAAATATAGCATGCGTTGATCTTGCCGATAACTGAACTCTATATCCAAGTTTTGAAAATACAGTCGCCCACATTGGATAATTTTCGTATATATTTAGAACTCTAGGTATACCTATAACTCCATGTTTTGCGTCTTCGAGAGCAAGCGGTTTATAAGCAAATACTCTTTTGTATTTATAGTCATAAAGATTTGGAACTGTCTTTCTAATTTTACTATCATTTAGCGGTCTGTCACATCTATTGCCTGACATATAGTTTCTATTGTCATTAAATTCGCTAATTGTCATTAAACAATTGTTTCCACAAAGATTACATCGTTTTTGCTCATTAGTTACGCTAAAGTTATCTAACTTATCAGCTCCTAGAACACTACTAGTTGAGCCATCATATGAGTTTTTAGCAATAAGTGCAGCTCCAAAAGCTCCCATAACACCCGCTATATCAGGTCTTATTACATCTCTGCCCACTATAAGTTCAAAGGTTCTAAGAACAGCGTCATTGTAGAAAGTACCACCTTGTACAACTATTTTTTCACCCATATCTTCTACGCTTTTAAGTCTAATTACTTTATAAAGTGCATTTTTTATAACCGAATAAGATATACCAGCCGATATATCACCAACTGTTGCACCCTCTTTTTGAGCCTGTTTCACTCTAGAATTCATAAATACAGTACATCTGCTTCCAAGATCCACAGGACTCTTAGATTCTATACCAGCCTTTACAAAGTCTTCTATACTAAGACCAAGTGATTTTGAAAACGTTTCAATGAATGAACCGCAACCTGATGAACAAGCCTCATTAAGCATTATAGACTCAATAAAACCGTCTTTTATCTTAAGGCTTTTCATATCCTGTCCACCAATATCAATAACAAAATCTACCCCATTTAGGAAGTAATTTGCACCCGTGTAGTGTGCTACCGTTTCTATCTCACCTATATCAATGTTAAGCGCAGCTTTAATAAGATGTTCACCATATCCAGTTATAGCCACCTTAGCAACATATGACGCCCCACCTATTTTTTTATATAATTTTTTTAACTCTTCAATTACCGATTTCAATGGACTACCTAGATTGCTTCCATAAAATTGATCTAGGATCTCACCTTCTGAACCTATAGCAACAATTTTTGTAGTTGTTGAACCTGCGTCAATACCAATAAACACAGCCCCTTCGTAGCTTTCTATATCGCCACGTTTTGCCTTGTATCTTGAGTGTCTCTCTTTAAACTTTTCATATTCAGCCTTATCTTTAAAGAGAACCTCAAGATTCTTTCCATCATCTTCTTTTACAACATCTAGCAGATTAATTTTATCTTTAAGCTCAGATATATCAAAAGCTTGCATGTTTTTAGAATCAAGCGCCGCTCCAAGTGCTACAAAATACTGAGCATTTTCTGGAGCAATTATGTTTTCTTCTTTTATATTAAGAGTTTCAATAAATCTTTTTCTAAGTTCACTTAAAAAATGCAGCGGTCCACCAAGGAAAGCAATGTTACCTCTAATTGGTTTGCCACACGCAAGACCACTTATGGTCTGATTAACAACAGCCTGAAGAACAGATACTGCTATATCTTCTTTTGCTGCACCTTCATTAAGAAGTGGCTGTATATCACTCTTAGCAAATACACCACACCTTGATGCTATCGGTAATATAACTTTATATTCTTTTGCAAGATCATTAATACCAGCACTTGTTGTATTTAGAAGAGTTGCCATCTGATCTATAAAAGCACCAGTACCTCCAGCACAAACTCCGTTCATTCTCTGATCAAGCGACGTTCCAAAGTATGTTATCTTAGCATCTTCGCCACCAAGTTCTATGGCTACATCTACATGCGGGTAGTAAACTTCAAGAGCTGTTGTAGATGCGATTACCTCTTGTATAAATTCTAGTTTTAATCTTTCTGAAACAAATAGTCCGCTTGATCCAGTTATTTTTATAGTACATTTGCTATCTTTAAATTCTTCTACTAAATCCATTAGTAGTTGTTTTGACTTTTCTTTAATATCAGAGTAATGCCTATTGTATGTTGAGTACACCATAATGTCGTCTTTAAGCGCTACCGCCTTGATAGTAGTAGATCCAATATCAATTCCAATATTTATTATTGATTTCATATTATCACCTCTGCATATTATGCTAATATTTTCTGTCTTATTAGTTTTCAAGATAATCAATGATATCGTTATATACCATTTGCCTATCCATCTCATTTAAAATTTCATGCCTCATATTTCTATATAATTTGTATTTAACATTATTTATACCATTTCTTTTATAACTTCTAACAACTTTTACTATTCCATTACCTTTATCACCAACTGGATCTTGTTCTCCACTTATAATAAACAAATCTACATCTTTATCAACTTTCTTTATGTTTGGCTCCATACTAAGGTGCTCAATACCTTTGAATAAGTCATAGTAAAATCCACAAGTAAATAATGTACCGCAATATGGATCATCTCTATATTTTTTTACTTCATAGTGATCTGTACTTAGCCACTCAAACTCGCCTTTAGCATCATATATTTCTTTATTAAACTTTCTATTTGATATAAAATCTAGTATCTTTGATTTATATTTTTTACCCTTAATACGACATATACTCTTTGCAAGCATCTTGGCTCCTATAACAGAAAAATTCTCCCCATCGCCTGTTCCAGATATAATAAACCGTTTTACTTGACCAGGATACTTATACATAAAGGTTCTAGCTATAAATGAACCCATACTATGACCAAATATAATCACTTCTACATCTGGATGTCTTTTTTTTATCATACAATTAATATCATGCAAATCATCAACCACAAGTCGCCAGCCAAATTTATCAGCAAAATATCCTAACTTCGATACACTAGCTGCAGTTTCACCATGCCCTCTATGGTCATGTCCATAAACATAGTAGCCCTTCGAAACTAAAAAATTTGCAAACTGACTATATCTTTTAATGTGCTCTGCCATACCATGACTAATTTGAATTATTGCTTTAGGAGTAAAATCGCCCTTCCAAAGCACTACATTTATATCTAATCCATCACTTGCTTTATAATCTATTTTTTGCATTTTATCACTCCAATATAGTTTCATTCTCAACTATTTTCATATACGAAAGACTATTACCATTTTATCATTTTACAGCATTATATTGTTAACAAAATTTAACATAAGGCCTTTTATTTACTTAAATATTTGCAATATATTTAGCTTTTTTATAGGTTGACAAAAACACCCTATAGCTATTTTAAGTTTTAAAGCGCTTTAAAGCACTAGTCGCCTGACCTATTACTAATATAAGATACAATATTGCTTGAGGTTTGTTATTCTAGTATTGCAAGCAAACATATGGTAGAATATTTAAGGTAATAAAACTTAAATATTATGAGGGAGTTGCGAATGAATTATATAATTTTAATTATACTTGGATATCTAATAGGCTCTATACCGTGTTCTTATCTAGTTAGCCGTATGCTTGGTCATATAGATATAAGAGAACATGGTAGTGGTAACTCTGGAGCTACTAACGTTTTTAGAACACTTGGTAAGAAAGCTGGAATTTATGCTTTTATAGGTGATTTTTTAAAGGGTCTCTTAGCAGCTGTAATTGGTAGATATATCCTGGGAGAAGAAGGTGCACTACTTTGCTCCACATTTGCAGTACTTGGCCATTGTTATCCATTTACTATTGCTTTTAAAGGTGGTAAAGGTGTTGCAACTACAATTGGTATGATTTTTGGAATTAATCCGCTTATCGGAATTGTTTTAATTGGAGTCCAAATTGTTATAATTGCTATTACAAGGTATATGTCACTAGCTTCAATAATATCTGCAGCAATGTTTCCACTTATTGTATTATTAATGGCTAAAGAAAGTTATTTTTTATACTATTCAATATTTCTTGGACTATTCGTTATATATAGACATAGACTCAATTTAGCTCGACTTTTAAATGGAAGCGAAAAAAAATTGGTCTTAAAACAAAATAAATAATACATTATTTAAAATATTATAACAACAAGCTAACAATGATTTGTTGCAATAAAAAAACAAGCTGTGATTTATAATCCTAGCTTGTTCTTATTTTTTGCTTACAAGTGCAATCCTAGTTAAAAATTTTAAAACTAAATTAAATTTCAACTAAATTTTCATTTAAAACCCATCCAAATTCACATCTGTACTTAACCAAAGAGAAGTCTTTATATTTTCTTACGACTTCTACTTTTTCGTAATCGCCAATATCTAAAAAATCTGATAGGTAATCTATACTTGATATATATTTTTCATCTTTTTTTCCTATAAGTTCATTAATTATATAAAAATTTTGCTTAGTCTCTTCTTTCCAACATTTTGTAACCAAGTCTATCCTTTCAATAGGAAGCAAGTTGTAATTTGGCCATCCAACATCTACTACTTGAGAGTTTATAAGCATATTTTCAAGTTCATTAAATTTATTTTTTCTTATATATGTCATCTCATAAAAATCATTTGTATTCATACTACTAAAACTCAAATCGCCATTTTCTTTCTCTATTATAAGAGCATTTAGTTGCCCTGTTTGTTTTACAGAATAACCTCCATCTATAGAGATAATCTTTTTCGAATTATTTATAAAAATTTCTGAGTTAAGACTATTTTTTCTGTAGTTTGATGTAGGCCAGTGACCAACAACTACAAATTTCCCACTCAAATTTTCACTATTATTAAACTCATCATTTATAAGCATTTCATCAACACTAGAATTTTCCCAATCCAAACGAAGACCAAGTCCACTATGAACAAATATAAACTCATCTATTTCTAAAGCAAGAGGAAGGTTTTTTATAATATTTAGATCATCTTCAAGTTTACCTGATAAGAACTCATATAAATCATTACTATCATGAAACTCATCTATTTTTTTACCAAATTTTTCAGTCCAAGTTCCAAGAATACTTTCATACTTTACCCTTTTCACATAATTAAGAATCTTTTGTGCAAGCTCTCCATTAGCGAATACTTGCTCTACAGCGTACTCCCAGTTACCCTTAAGGTAAAACACATTTTTAGATTTAATCAATTCCTTACATAACTCAAAGGTGTCATAACTACGCTCACCCTTCTCAATCACATCACCAAGTATAATTAGATAGTCATCATCTTTTATATCAAGGTCTCTAATCAATCTTTCAAATTTGTCGTATCCACCGTGAATATCACTTATAGCTACAATTCTATAGTTATCATTTATGCTGATTTTTTCGATTTTTTTCTCCATATATTTCCCCATATAATTCTATATAATACTTCATATTCTATTTATCTTTTTTCAAACATCACAGATACTACTATGTTTATCAACTTTTCTATCTATATTATATCTCACCAAGGAGATTAATGACAATGCCTAAAGGATAATTTTAAGTCTTTATATTCAAAAAAAAGACACAATGTCTGCGTCTTTCAGAATTTTTTTTATTAAGCTATATTTGAAGCAAGAACTACAAGTGTCGAAAATACAATAAATATGAAAATTGATAATCCGATATGCCACGAAAACACTTCTCGAATATTCAAAAATCTATTTTTACTTTCAATTTTTTCGGCTTTTTTATCACAAACTTCAATAGGTTGCTGAGCTTCAAATCTTTTCATTGAATCTATTATGTTTTCTTTTGGTGTTTCATCAAAGTTTATAGAAACTGACTCAAGTTGCTCAAACACACCATATTCAATCATACTACGTCCATTAAATTTTGCCATATACACTAGAACCACGTAGATCACTACACTTGAGAATATAGAGAGTATAATCATCATACCTACATAAAACATACCCTCACCTTTTGGAAGAATATAATCTAAAATAGAAAAATAACTATTTGGAAATTTCATTTCAATAACTGATAAAAAGTTACTGAAAAAATGCATAATCATAGCTGGATATATAGAATCCGTTAGATATACAACTAGTGAAACCACAATTCCAAATAAAAATGCGTAGCTAAACTGTTGAATATTTAAATGAAATATTGCAAACAACAAACTATTCATTACAATTAAAGTTTTCATTGATACTCTATTTTTATATCTATTAAATATTAATCCTCTAAAAAAAATTTCTTCACATATAGCAGGTAAAAGTGCTAGTGATAAAAACAACACGGAAAATGAAGATCTAGAAACTACATCATCAAATATAAATGCTAATTGATCTCCAAAAATATATGCACTTAACTGTGAGACAGCTGCTAATGGATACTGCATTAATATCGTTAAGAATAATATAAGTGGTAAATTTATTGGGTTAAATTTTTTCAAACTAAATGATTCTTTTAAATTCAATTTTTTCTGTTTAATAAATAATGTGGCAGGAATAAGTAAAAATACTAGTTGGCTTATAACTAAAGAACCCTTTGGTATAATATTTGAAAATATACTACCAAATATTATTGTTGATAGCATTATTATTAAATAAAAACTATTTATTTGTTTAATTTCCTTCAAGTTAAGTCCTCCAATATAAATCAATCTACTACAAGTTATTACATTTATATTAGAATTGCAATATAACATTTTACTTGTTAAGAATTTTTTAATAATTCCTTAATATCTATTCAAATTACGCTCTATAAGTTTGCAAGAATCTCATCTGCAAGCTCAATACTCTTTACATAACATTTAGTAACTAAGAAAGGATTTATACCAAATAACTTACATAGACGATTAACCAAATCCCAATCTCCTGATTCATATGTTAGTATTAAGAGATAAAGAGGTTCAAGCGTACCCTTCCTTTCTACAAGTGCATCTTTTACAGCATCAGTAAGCGGCAATTCACGAACTGCCTCCTCAATACTTGTATTAAGGATAATATCAAGTACACTTAGCATTCCCATCATAAGAGCCTCATACTGATGTTTATTCCACATAGTGTTATGCGCAAGCATTTCTGCAAAATGAGATCTTATAAGTGATATCTTTAGAATTTCAAGTGATTTATCACTTCCAAGATGCTGTATCATGAGTACACCAATCCATTTAGCTAAATCTTTTAAGCCAATATAGGCGAGTGCTCTTTTTATTGATGTTACATCACTTATTTTATCTTTATTCTTATTTTTTATATGTCTAAGAACCTTATAGCTTATATTTAAATCTCTCTCAATAATTTCAGCTAATAGCTGATAGCTTGGTTCTTTCTTTTCTAATTCATTAAATATTCTAATGTACTGTTTATATGAAGAGTGCATTGATGAACTTTTTTTAAGAATCTGTGGTTTGCTGAAAAAATATCCCTGAAAATAGTCAAAACCCATAAGTTTTGTTTGTTCATAAACCTCATTAGTTTCAATTTTTTCTGCAAGTATACGTTTATTTGTCATTTTACACGCCGTTATAATCTCATCAATAAGAGAAAATGGAGTATTTAATACATCTATTTTTATAATATCAGCCTCTGGAAACAAACTATAAGTCGAAGGTGATTCTATAAAATCATCAAGTGCTATAGTATAGCCATCTTTTTTTAATTTTCTAACAATTTGAAGTATCTCTTTATCGTCACTTGTACCTTCTAATATTTCAACTACTAAACTTTCCGGACTTAATATATCAATTAATGAATATTTGAGAAAATCTCCATCAAAATTTATAAAAGCTTTTTTTCCTGCAACAATTCGGTCAATTCCCATCTCATATGTATTGCTCATAACATTCGCTGTTGCATGAAGGGATGAAAACATATCAAATTTCGTAGATTGAATTGTCCCCCTAAATAGAAGTTCATAACCAAAAACACGCATTTCCCTATCAAATATAGGTTGTCTTGCAATAAACATATACATTCCCCTTTACATGTATAAACCCCAATACATTACACTCACTGGCCTAGTGCATTTATATATATATTACTGATTTTTATTTATAAAAACATACTGTGTCATTACAAAACTATATTAACTTGACCCTATAATTATACGTTTCGCAACTCTACCTATTATATCAAAGTAATATGAATTTTTACAGTATATTTCACAATATATTACAATTAATGAAACTTACAACTTAAAAATCCATTTACTTTAAAAAGCTAGTTAATATTGACCTATGGTACATATGCAAAATTTGTTGACATATGCTGTATATAATTTTATTATATTAGCTAGGAAAGCGCTTGCACATTCTTTTTTATAGCTTATGCCATTTTAAGAGACTTTGGAGGTTAATTATATGAAAATTGCATTACCATCAAGAAATATCTCTATTGATAGTAATTTTGGTCAATGTGAATACTTCACAGTATTTATAATTGATGAAAACAAATTCACAATAAAATTTAAGTTGAATTTTTAATTTTATGTAACACTTATAAGGGAATTCCCTTGACATAGTAAGGCTCACCACTTATAATAATCAAGTAAACAACTTGCAAATCAACGTTTCAAAGCATTGAATTTGATCTGCAACCGTATATGGGAGTAGATGGGTGCTGGTGTACCCTCTGGTCTTCAACACCAGTTTGAGGCGTTAAGAGCGTCTTAGGTGGGTTCGATTCCCACGTATTCCCGCCAAAATGGGATATTGAAAAGGTTATAGCCAACTCGGTTATAACCTTTTTGCGTTTTTGTATTTATGAATTTTCGTGTTAACCAATGGAATGAAGTCACGAACGCAAGTGTATTATCAACTTCGCTAGGTCTTCCAAATGGCTATAAGTTTGAAAGTAAAGAAGAAGATACATTGCAATTTTGAGGCCTATAGAGCTTCCTAGTTAACTTTGATTCCCATATATTCTCATCCAAAAAAAGCCCTTCAATAAATATTGTAATGAATCAAGATGATTCAAACTAATATTTATTAAAGAACTCGTATTGTTCTATGATGCTATAATTATAATTTCTCTATGATAATTTAGACATATAAAGTTTATCTTCAACCAAAATATGCTTAATTAACCAATCTACAAGGCTATTATATATTTTAAATGCAGTTACTGAAACTTCACTTCCGGATTCTAAAGATCCTACTAGCTCTAAAACATTTTCTACAAAATCCTTATGCGATTCTATATGTTCTTCTAAATTGCTGTAATTTTTTTCTTTAAATAAGTCTTCTTCATTTCTAAAATGATAAACTGTATAGTCCAAAATTTCAGTGAAAACTTGGTTTATATCATCGAACAAAAGATCTTCATCCCTATCTTTATCTTTTAACAAAACTTCTACCTTATTTATTAATCTAATTAATTCCTTATGCTGATCGTCAAATATATCGTAGCCAACAGAATATGTATCTTTCCATTTAATCATATGAACTCCTCCAAAGTAGTATTATAAAAAATTTAATAGTAGTAAGCTAAATTCCAAATCAAACTTTTTTGTTAATTATTGATTTAAGAATAATTTGAGCATTATTTATACATTTTAACATTTAATGCAAACATTTTTCAATAAAATTTTTATTGATTTTCATTCACTCCTAATAAGTATTTTTCTATGCAAATCTTCAAACTAAAAATACTGCCATCAAGTCTAAGTTAAAAATCAAAAAGTACTGTATTTATAACGGCGTAAAACTCTCTAAAGAAGTAATCTACTTTAACTACACCTGATATTTTTGCAGCTATACCAATGCTGTCATAACCTAATTTGCTAAGTATGTCTTTTGATCTAAATATGTGAAAATCATTTGTAACAACTGCAAAATTAATTTTATCATCAACTATAAAACCTTCACTTTCTAGTTTCCTTAGTGTAAGCTTAAAATTTTCAAAGGTACTTGTGGATTCTTCTTCGAGGATTATACGTTTTTTCTCTATACCATTTTCTATAAGATAGTCATTCATGGCTCTTGCCTCTGTTATAAGCTCATCTGCTCCTTGACCACCCAACACAAGTATATACATATTTGAATCCATATCTAAATCAAGTACTCTATCCAAATGATATTTAAGAGCACTTGATATATCTTTTCCACGAAGACCTGCTCCAAGAACTATTACATAGTCGAGTTCACTCTCATTTAACTGTCTTGAGTCGTTAAATGCTTCTGAGTATATTAGGACTTGGGTAAAGGTAAAGACAAGCGCAGACCCTATTAGAATTAAGCTAATAGTGGTTTTCAAAATCTTATATGCTTTTTTCTTTTTCTTTTCATATATAACAGAAAATAAGTAATGGAATATGATAAGGATTTATGAATATATTTACATATAAGTGACAATTTAACTAAGTGTTTTTATTAAAAAAATAGCCATATAGATTACTTATCTACATGGCAAATGGTTTGATCTTTAATTTTACTCTACAACTTCAAAATATCTAAGCGGAATCCAATTAGCTCGTCCTCTATCATCTTCAATTTTATAACATTCATCATCATATTCTATAACGTCATAAACTTTACCAATCGTTGTAAAGTGTGTTCTTAATGTATCTGTGGGTTTTATTTTTTTTACATTTTCCATATAAACACTCCTATTCATTAATCATATCTGCAAGATCAACATACCAACGGTTATCTTCTTTGACAACTCTAAATTTCTCTATTTTGTTTTTAGCATCTTTATCTAAATCCATATTAGAAAATTTCAGATATACTTGATTCTCGTTTTCGACTTCTTGGTAATAATGAAAAACTTCTTCATAACCAGATAGAGACTCCAAGTAGTCATCAAAAAAAAGTATAAATGCTTTAAAATCTAATAATTTTCTAGAATCACTGCTTATTAACTTATACCCCTCTGCATACTCTCCAACCAAGCCATGGTTAATAAATTCAAGAACCCTTGAAGAGGGATTATTATTATTTATTAAAGAGTCATTTCGCATAAGTGGCTCATTAAGATTATATTCGCCTATAGTTCTATCAATTTTTTTACCATCTACTAGAATTTGAACATTCATAATATTTTCAAATTCAGTGTAAGTATTTACTAAAGACCAGATATATAGCTCAGCGTCAGCATCATTCCAAAATGCTTCCTTTAGTGTATCAACCTCAAGATTTAGAAATAAAGTTGATTTACGTATCTCAGTTGTTTTAATTTTTCCACCATAATTAAATGGTGATTTTAAAAGCTTATTTTTAGGTCCATTAACAAGTTGCTCAGTTATTCCGGTTAAAAACTGATTATCTTTAAGTTTAATTTCGCGGCTTTCAATCTCAAGGCTATCGCTTCCAACAAAGTATAGATTATAACTCATCTTCATATTTTCAGGATTTGGCGATATCTCATTTATTCCACCAAGGCTTTTAAATGTTAAGCTATTTGAAAAACTAAGAACTGTAAGTGAAACACCCATAAATATAATTATTATTATTCTAAGTGTATAGCGCATCTAATCACCCCAAATCTTTATTGATGTTGGTAGCTTTATAAAGAAAGTCGTTCCTTTATCCGAGCTACTTTCAAGCGTTATTTCACCTTGATGTAGATGTATAATTTGCTGTGCTATAGAAAGACCTAGACCATTACCACCTGTATTTCTAGCACGTGCCTCATCAACTCTATAAAATCTATCAAATATATTGACCTGATCTTTTTCAGGTATACCAATACCATTATCTTTGATTTCTATCATAACGTCCTCTTTCACTCTATACATTTTTACAGTAACAACTCCACCTTTTGGAGTATACTTAATAGCATTTCCTATTATATTTATAAGCGACTGATGTATTTTGTGACTATCAACTTTTACTGTTGCATGCTCAGTTTCGATAAATTTAATCTTTATATCTTTATGATCTGCAAGTGGTTTAAGTTGTTTTACAATACTTCGTATCATTATATTTAAATCAGTATATTCATATTCAAGAATCATGTCCTTCTTCTCTATATCAACTAGATACAGCAAAGAGTCAATTATTTTACTTAGTCTATCAATTTCAGAATCTATGTCTCCAAGGAACTCACGATAAATTGATTCGTCCCATGTTTCACCAAGCAAAAGTGACTCTGATATTATTTTCATACTCGCAAGTGGAGTTCTAAGTTCGTGGGATACATTGGATACAAATTTCTTTCTTTGATCATCAACCTGATGTAATTTAACCGTCATACTATTAATAGCTTCACCAAGTTTGGTAAGTTCGTCATCACCTTCTAACTCAATTTTTTCATCAAAGTTACCCCTGGATATACGTTTTACTATAAGGGTCATATTCTCTACTGGTGACGATATGATATCTGCAAAAATAAAACTAACTATACCAGTAACTAAAAGTCCAAGTATCGATAAGAGAAGTATCTTTTCTATTACGTCGTTAACCTTAACAAATATATCTTCAATAGACGATACCATAAGAACTACACCAGCGACTTCACCGTTAGTTATTATAGGAAGGCCTAGATATATTACTTTTTCATTATCTTCAAGTTGATATAGTTCACGAGTTGATTCTCCAATAAGTGCCGCAGCAACTTGATCAAGTGAGCTTAGATCACGACCTTCATAATCATCATATGAGTCAATTAAAACAAACCCATCAACATTTACAACTAGTATTCTTGATTTTAACTTTATACTTTGCTTCTTTATACTCTTCTCAACCAAATTTTTATACTCTTGCTTATTTAAACTTGCTACTTCACCTTCTAACTGATTAGCTACAATATTGCCTTGAGTAAATAAACTAATTTGTTTATCTTCTATAAAGTTAATCTTTATAGTTTCATTTATAAAGGCAATCATAAGTGTTAGCGTTAGAAAGACTAATAATAAATAGGTGGAAACAAGTTTCCACCTAATACTTACAAACTTTCTATTTATCTTTAAAATAATAACCTACGCCCCATTTAGTTAATATGTATTCTGGTTGTGAAGAGTTTATTTCAATTTTTTCTCTAAGTCTTCTTACATGAACGTCTACGGTTCTTACATCACCAAAGTATTCGTAACCCCATATAGTTTCAAGTAATTCTTCTCTTGAAAACACTTTATCTTTATTTATAACGAGTAGTAATAATAAATCAAATTCTTTAGCAGTAAGATTAATCTCTCTACCATCTATAGATACTTTTCTTCCTAGCGTATTGATTGTAAATTCACCAATAACCATAACGCTTGTAGCGTTTTTAGTTTCGCTAACACTTACTCTTCTAAGAATCGCTTTAATTCTAGCTTTTAACTCAAGAATATTAAATGGTTTCGTAAGATAGTCATCTGCACCATACTCAAGACCAAGTACTTTACTTGAATCTTCGCCTTTGGCAGTTAATATAATAATTGGAACCATTGAAGTTTCACGTACTTTTCTACAAACTTCAAGTCCATCAATTTCTGGTAACATCAAATCTAGCACTACTAAGTCGTAATTATTGTTCATAATTTTTTCATATGCCTCGAGTCCATCAACCGCAACTTCTACCTGATAATCGTCCTGCTCTAAAGAGAATTTAAGTCCCTTTAATAGTATTGGTTCATCGTCAACTACTAAAATTTTTTCAGCCATTGTAACACCTTCCCCTTATCATTTTGAAATTTCTAGAAATTAAAACTCAGCATGTAAATCACTAGTTATTTTAATTTCCTTTTGTCATCCACTCTTACAGTTAACTTAATATTATCAAAATACTCAATTAGCGGAACTGCAATCTTACGCGATGTTCCAACTAGATCCCTAAACTGAGCAAGTGTTATATCCGAGTTCTCATTTAAATAATCAATAAGTTGTTTCTTAGATAATTCATAATAATCTGACAAAATAATTATGCTTTCATTTAGTTTAACCAATCTACCCTCATCAATCAAGTTATTTATTACTTCTAAATCTTTCTTTGTAGCTTTTGTTAGGTTGTTTAGATCATTTGTGTTTGGTGGATTTAAAGCAGAAGTTTTATATATATCAATTACATTATCTATTAAACTTTGCTGCTTCTTTGAATAAACAATAGCAAAATCTTTAAGAGATATTAAACTACCATGTACTTTAATTGATTCCATTTCCACAATTAATTCTAAAATTTCGTCAAAGAACTTATTTTTTATTTTATCAAAATTCTTACTTCTAATCTCTTCTTTTGCTATGCCCGCCTTAAGAGTGTTTTTCTCATGGAAGTTATTTAAAAGTATAACAAGTTCTTGATTTTTATCTTCAATATAACCCATATGAACAAATTGACCACCACTTAAGCGTCTTATAATCTTCGACTTTAATAAATCATCAACTATATCTGTCAATATTATATCATTAATTCCACTCTGTCTTGTCAGAAATTCTAAATTTGGTAATTCAAAGCTATATTTGATGATTAAATTCTCAATTATATCATGCTTATTGCCTTCATTTTTAGCAACTAATTCACCGATTATGTCATCTTTAAACCTCTTGTGTTTAGATGAGTTTGAATCCAGTATAACTCCACCACCCACGGTCTCAAGCGGAGAGTAGAACCTTAGAACAAATTTATCGCCGTATTTGCAAGCTGTTTGTTCTTCAAGTCTTAGTTGTGCAAAACCCTCTTCTCCCGGCTTTAGTGTTTCTTTATCAAGTAGTACAATTCTACATAAAACTTCTTTTGTACCATGGTAAAGTCTTAATCTAGTCCAGTTAGCTATTTCACGTTTAGAAGACTCGAGAATACTTACTTTACAATCAATCATATGAGTGCTATTCATAGTATTTGCCTCTGCAAGAACATTACCACGTGATATTTCATTTTTTTTGAGATTTGAGATGTTCACTGCAACTCTTTGTCCACTATAAGCTTTCTGGACTTTGTTACCATGAACCTGGATGCTCCTAATCTTAGCCTCTAAGTTTGTAGGGAAAATTTCAAGCGTTTCACCTTCTGTAAGTATTCCTTCTGATAATGTTCCAGTAACTACTGTACCAAAACCAGTCATAGTAAATACTCTATCTATAGGAAGTCTTGCTGATCCTGTTGAATTTTTACCCTTAACATCAGCTGCAATTTTTTCAATTTCATCATTTAGCTTATCCATTCCCTCGCCAGAGATAGACGAAACTTCTATAAATGGAGAATCTTCTAAAAATGTTCCTTTTAATTTTTCTTTTATATCCTCTGAAATCATCATCTTCCAGTCATCATCAACTAAATCACACTTAGTCATTACAACTATGCCCTTTTCAATACCAAGAAGAGTAAGTATATCAATATGCTCCTCTGTTTGAGGCATTACACCCTCCTCAGCAGATACTACAAGTAGAACCATATCTAGCCCACTTGCACCTGCAAGCATGTTCTTGATAAATTTTTCATGTCCTGGTACATCAACAATACCAGCTCTTTTTCCACTTGGAAGATCAAAGAATGCAAATCCAAGATCTATTGTTATACCACGTTTTTTTTCTTCTTCTAATCTATCAGTTTCTATTCCAGTAAGTCTTTTAATTAGTGTTGTCTTACCATGGTCGATATGACCTGCTGTTCCAATAATAATATTTGCCATTATATCCTCCATTAATTACATGTTGCTACTAGAGCATTTACTACGTAGCTATATTCTTTTTCATCAATCGTTCTTAAATCTAGTAGTAATTTATCTTCATGTATTCTTCCAATTAGCGGTACTTGAACTTCTCTTAAATCACTTACAAACTGATTTGTAGATTTCGTCTTATGTTTAATGGATAGAAGACGGCTATCCATCTTCTCTAGTGGCATTGAACCGCCACCAACTTCAGACTTGCCATCAACAATCTCAATACTTGCATCTTCTAATTTTCCATCTAATTCCTTATATAAAGCATCTGCTTTTAAGCTTATCTCATGGTAAGTCATAGATAGCATTCTAACTGTTGGAATTTGTTTTATAGCCTTTGCTTCATCTAAGTAGCACTTAAGAGTTCCTTCAAGTGCTGCAAATGTCATTTTATCAACTCTAAGCGCTCTTGTTAAGTGGTTCTTCTTCATCATTTCAATATATCTTTGCTTGCCTACTATAATACCAGCCTGTGGTCCACCAAGCATTTTATCGCCTGAGAAAGTAACCACGTCAGCTCCCGAATCTATACTTTCTTTTACTGTAGGCTCTTTTGTAAGTCCAAATTTAGAATAATCTATAAGTGATCCACTTCCGATATCCTCGATAACTGGAATATCATGTTTTTTCCCAAGTTCCGATAAATCCTTTATATCAACGTCACTAGTAAATCCTAGTATTTTATAATTACTTGTATGAACTTTAAGTAGTGCTGAAGTATTATCAGTTATTGCGTCTTCATAATCTTCCAAATGTGTTTTGTTTGTCGTTCCTATCTCAACTAACTTAGCTCCAGACCATTTCATAACTTCTGGAATCCTAAATGATCCGCCAATCTCTACCAACTGACCTCTCGAAACAATAACTTCTTTGCCACTTGTCATAGTACTAAGAACAAGCATAACAGCAGCAGCGTTATTATTTACAACAAGTGCAGCTTCAGCACCAGTCAGCATACATATTAGCTCTTCTACATGAGAGTATCTCGAACCCCTTTTACCATTTTCTATATCAAATTCTAAATTAGAATAGTTGCAAGCTACATCCATAACGTGATTTCTAATTTCTTCACTTATAAGAGAGCGACCGAGGTTTGTGTGCAGAACTACTCCCGTTCCATTTATAACTCTTTTAAGTTTATATTCATACTTTTTATTTATAAGTCCCATAATAGATTCTATAATTGGCTCATAAGAAACATCAAAACACTTAATTTCATCATCAGATAAAGCTTTTACTTGATTTCTCATTTTTTCTAATTCCACGCGAATACAATCAACTACAAGTGTTCTTGGAACTTCACTTAGTATTTCTACAAGTCTATCATCAAGTAAAATTTCATCTACTTTTGGTATTTTTCTAAATAGGCTACTTTTCATTTTTACACTCCTCTTATCGTTTTGCTTAATCGGTACAAACTATTAGCATGCATACGAATAAACGTTCACAAACTTTTCTATTTTTATATTTTATGTTTTATTCATAAAATAATATTTGACTATATAAAGCACAAATTTACATTAATACTTATATGTATATATATATTAATGTATCTTCATTATAATATATAAATGTCTAAATTATAATATTAAATTATAATTCACACAAAACTATTAATCTATTTTAATATTTTAATATTTTTAAAGATTAATTTTATGTCACTTCAAAAGATTAATTTAACTTCACCTTAAGGTATGTTAAAATTAATAAGCTACACAATTCTAAGGTTATATATATACAGCACATGGGGGGCCTATCAGTGAACGGCTTTGAACCTTTAATAAAAAATATTGGCCTATTTGTTTGGGGACCAGTAATGATTATACTACTATTTACTACTGGTTTAATTTTAACAATCGGAACTAAGGCAATTCAATTTAGAAAATTGCATTTATCAATAAAACAATTATTTTCAAAAGACTATTCAGGCGACGGAGATATATCGCCATTTCAGGCTGTAATGACTTCACTTGCTTCAACTGTAGGTACTGGCAACATAGCTGGAGTTGCATCTGCTATTGCGTCAGGTGGTCCTGGAGCAGTTTTTTGGATGTGGGTTACAGCCGCTATTGGTGGAGCCACAAAATACTCTGAAGCACTTCTTTCCATCAAATATCGAACTACAAACGATAGAGGTGAGCAGTCAGGTGGACCTATGTATTACATAAAGATTGGTATGAATGATGTTTATGGCGGTAACTGGGCATGGCTTGGTTGGCTATTTGCATTTTTTGGATTTATAGCTTCTTTTGGAATTGGAAACATGGCTCAATCAAACTCAGTTGCAGCTTCAATATATACTTCTATTGGACTCTCGCCAGTATTTACTGGTATTATACTTTTTATATCAATTGGGCTAGTTATAATCGGTGGTATCAAATCTATTGGTAAAGTTACTGAATTTATAGTTCCTTTTATGTCTATCGTTTATATAATTGGTTCAATTGTCGTTATCATATCTAATTCAGATATGATAATTAATTCATTTGAAATGATATTTACTAATGCATTTTCATCAAAAGCTGTATCTGGTGGTTTTCTGGGAACTGTAATCAGATATGGAGTGTCTCGTGGAGTATTCTCAAATGAAGCAGGGCTTGGTTCTAGTGCTATTGCACACGCCGCTTCAAAGAATAGTAACGCAGCGCTTCAAGGCTTACTTGGTTCACTCGAATCATTTGTAGATACTATTATCATCTGTACTATGACAGCACTAGTTATACTTAGTTCTGGGCTGATATCAATCGATGAAAGCAGCGGACGCATGATACTTGAAGAGGGTTTATCTGGAGCAGCAATAACGACTCGTGCATTTGATGCTTCCTTGCCAGGTGGTCTTGGCAGCTTTATTGTATCCTTTGGCCTAATTTTTTTTGCATTCTCAACAATACTTGCATGGTACTACTATGGTTCAAAGTGTCTTGAGTACATAGCAGGACTTAGAGTTACTGAAATTTATAAGTGGGTATTTATATTACTTATATTTGTAGGAGCTATTTCGCCCATTGATATTGTCCTTAGTATCTCAGACGTATTTAATGGACTTATGGCCGTGCCAAATTTAATTGCACTAATTGCACTTAGTCCTGTGGTTTATAAGCTTACAAAAGAATTTGAGGTCTCTAACACTTATAATTCTCATAAAGATGACATAGACCTGCAATAATAATTACAATTATATACTTTCAAAAAAAAAGAAGGGCTTTTCATCAGTAAAAATTGCTAATGAAAAGCCCCTTATTTATACTTAAATTTATTAGTTACTCAATAACTAATGAATATTCTTCTTTTTCTATAACTTCTCCAACTATAGCAAATTCTGATTTAAGATGCTCAGCATAATACTTCATAAGCTTTTGGGCTTCATATTTTGGAAGTGATACAAGAAGACCTCCAGATGTTTGTGGATCAAATATAATGTCTTCAACTACATTGTCTAGTTTTTCATCAATTATGTACTTACCACAAATATAGTCTCTATTTTTATAAGTTCCAGAAGGAACTAGACCCATTTTTGCATTTTCCACGCAGCCATCTATAACAGGAATCTTTGAGTAATCAAGCTTTATAGTAACATTACTACCATGCGC
>JBARWW010000349.1:0-12702 GCA_049647005.1 Acidaminobacteraceae bacterium
ATGCGAAGATTCACGGAGCCTTACTAAATCAGTCAAAAGATATTTATGAGAAAATGCTTAATGAAGATATCACATCTGTTGAGCTTTTCATTTTTCTTTTAAATGATGTTATAGATGGACATTTTAGAGATGAAGATGTGAAGTACTTTACATATATTTGATATATATATAAATATTAATTTTGATGCTTGGCTTCAGATTAAAACTTTAGCCAAGCATCAATTTTTTTATAACATTTGTTTTGCTGAGTTAATGTTTAAAACGAGTACACGTGTTAAAAAAGAAAATTTATCTTTCATCATATCAAAATCTTTACCAGAATCAATAAAAGATCCACTTCCATCTACGATGAATCCAGTTCCAGGATAGTCATTGTATCCAAGTACATTTTTAGAACCAAGCGACATCTTAAATTTTTTGTTGATTAGTAAATTCTTTTCAGTTGTTCTCATTGCATATGCTGGTATTAAAATTTTGTTGTCTTCAGTAATTACTAGATATGAATTCCATGAATTTACTAGATGTGGTTCATCATCTGTCCAAGTAACAATTGATACAACTCCTTCATTTTTTAGCACTTCCATAAATTTTTCTGTAAACATAAAAACCCTCCTTGGATATTAGAGACACTTGTTGTCTATATTCAATATAGCTCATAAAATCACAAGTGTCAAGATAATGTAGATAAGTAATATCTATAATGTCTTGAATTTTTTTTCGAATTAGACTATTATTAGATAAGAAAAGGAGGTGTTTTATGCAATTTTCTATTGGAGTGGAATACGCGCTGCATTGTTTGCTTTATTTAATTGGAAATACAAAGGGAGAAAATATAGGTATAAAAGAATTAGCTAAATATCAAGGTGTATCAGAATCATATTTATCAAAAATATTTACAAAATTAAAAAAATCAGGAATAACAACTTCAATTACGGGTGTAAAGGGAGGATACGAGTTATCTAGACCTGCGGGAGAAATTTCCTTTTGGGACGTAGTTGAGTCTATAGAAGGTAGTAGTTATTTTTTCAAGTGTCATGAAGTAAGACAAAGAGAAATCATACTTGATATCGATAATTTGCCTGAATCCTACGAGAAATTTCCTTGTCTTATAAAAACTGTTATGACTGATGCCGAAGAGTTAATGCGAGAAAGTTTAAGAAGCAAAACTCTGGAGTGGCTTAGTCTTGAGGTTGAAAAAAAAGTTCCGAAAGAATATAGGGATCAAACGAATGCGTGGTTTATTAATGAGAAATCAAAAAAATAATATATAAAAATATTAATCAAAGTAACAAGATCTAATTCAAGGATTTTAAATGGAAAGGATGGATATTAATAATTTTTTGAATTTTGTATTCTATTTTAGCGGTTTTTTTTTATAACAATACAAGGTGTATTTAATACTCGCCTTGGAGATAAGATAGACCTATGGTAGACTGCTATGGTAGTCCATGCTGTAGGACTTTTCGTTGCAATTATCGTAATGGTTCTTTGGGGTGCTGGAAGTTTAAAAAAGATTTGAAGCGTAAATAAAATGTATCTGCTTGGTGGAGCATTTGGAGTAATTATAATATTTAGCGTTATAAAAGGATTTACTCTACTAGGACCTTCTTATTCAATACCTATACTCTTAATAACACAACTTCTTGCTGGAGCGGTTATTGATACATTTGGATTGTTTGCTAATGAACAAATTAAGATGAGTATTACAAAGCCAATCGGAATAGTTATTATGATGGCAGGCATTATTTTATTTAAGTTAAAATGATCGTTGGAATTTTAGAAATCATTTAGGGTCATGGAGGTTATTCCATGGCTTTTTTTTGTAAAAAAACACTTATTATATGAACATTATGCATTAATTTTACATTATAGGGTAATTTATTAATGAGGTGATTCAATTATGAAAAAAAGTATTACTTATGATAGCATAAAACCCAAAATACTAATTAGTAAATGCATAGAGCATGATTCATGTAGATATGATGCGAGCATGATTTCTAGTGATTTTGTTAAGCGAATTATGGCCTATGTAACTTTTGTTACTGTGTGCCCAGAAGTTGCAATAGGACTAGAGGTACCAAGAGAATCGGTTAGGATTATTTCTAGTAAAGGTGAGAAGTCATTAGTTGAATCACTAAGTGGTAAGGATCACACCTATAAAATGGATAGTTTTTCAGATCAATATAGTGCTAATTTATCTTCTAAGAAAATCCATGGGGCAATTTTGAAGAGTCGTTCACCGTCTTGTGGAATTAAAGACGTGAAGATCTATCCAAGTATTGGTCGAGTAACATGTTTACCGGATAGAAGCAGTGGATATTTTGGTGGTGCAGTTTTAGAACATAATCCAAACTTAGCTGTTGAAGATGAAGGTCGGCTTAAAAATTATGATATACGTGAGCATTTTTTAACACAAATATTTACTATAGCTCACTTTGATTTTATGAGCGAAAAGTTGTCTATTAATGAGTTAGTTAAATTTCATAGTGCCAACAAGTACTTGCTAATGGCATATCATCAATTGAAACAAAAGGAACTTGGCGCTATCGTTGCAAATCATAGTAAAGAAAGAATAAGTGTAGTGTTAGATAAGTATAGAGATAACCTACAGAAAGCACTTATGGAACCAATGGTGAAAGGGAAAAACACCAATATGATTTTACATATGTTTGGTTATGTTTCAAATTCTTTATCATCAGATGAAAAAGAGTTTTTTTTAGATGAACTAAGTTTATATAATCAAAGTAAAAAACCATTATCTGTAATCATGGCTATTCTTCATGGTTGGGTAATTAGGTTTGATGTAGAATATTTAAAAATACAAAGAATTTTTGAGCCTTATCCAATTGAAATATTAGACGTAATGGATTCTGGCAAAGGGATTAAATAGGGTGATTTTATGATGAATATAGAAAAAGACAAACTTTATAATGCATTTATAAATGGTGCTGTAGAAGTAATGGATAATCGTTTATTACTTAATGAAATTAATGTATTTCCTGTTGCTGATAGTGATACAGGAAGCAATTTATATAATATGATGAATCATATTGTTTTAAACTCTGAATTAAAGTCTTCTTTAAAAGATACACTAGAGTCTATCGCAGATTCAGCTATTGTAGGTGCAAGAGGTAATTCTGGGCTTATTTTCGCTCAGTATTTTCATGGAATAAGCAAAGTTTCTAATAATTATAACGAAATAACAGCAAGAGAATTTGTATTAGCAGCATATTTAGGTTTTGATCATGCATATAAAGCTGTAGAAAAACCTGTAGAGGGAACTATACTAACTATAATGCGTGTATTTTACGAATCTCTAAATTCAGGTCTTGAAGATGCAGCATCATTTCTAGAATTACTTGAGAAAGCTTATTTAAGTGTTGAAAGTGCAGTCTTAAAAACTACGGATCAACTACTAAATTTAAGAAGAGCGTCGGTAGTAGATTCAGGAGCCAAGGGTTTTTCATTTTTTTTAAGGGGATTTATAGATGCGCTAAAAGGTAAGAGTAGAAGTATATCTGATATTAGTGATGTTAATTATGAAAAGGAATTAGATTTTCATGAAGCTCATAAAGTTCATAATTTGAGCAGTGAAATTAAATATAGATATTGTACAGAGGCTTTAATTGAAGGATCAAATTTTGAGTCGGATAAAATGAAAAACTTATTATCTATATTAGGAGATTCTATTGTAGTTATAAAAGGTTCAAGAAAATCGAGATTGCATATCCATACTAATATGCCTTGGAAAGTGTTTGAGATCTTATCTTTAAACCATATAGTTGCAAGCCAAAAAGTCGATGATATGAGGTGGCAATATGATCTTATTCATAATAGGAAATACAAAAAAGTAATTGTGACTGACTCAGTAGCGGATATTCCAAAAACAATATTGGATGATGAACAAGTAGTTGTGATCCATTTGGATATACTTTTAGATCTTGAAAGTTATATAGATAAACTTACCTTAACAAATGATTATATTTTTAATTGGATAGATAAAAATCATAAACAAGCAACGTCTTCACAACCTTCCCTTATTAATATAAAAAAAATATTTTCTAATTTACTAAACTATTATGAGGAAGTTATAGTTATAACAGTTTCAAAAGAGTTAAGTGGAACTTATGGTGTAATTGCAAAAGCTGCAAAATTGTTTGGTGATAAAGTTGAAGTAATCAACTCAAAACAAAATTCAGTAGCTCAGGGTTTAGTTGTTTTCGGAGCGCTCGAGGGAGTTCAAAAGAATTTAGGCCGTGATGTTATTTGTAGTGATGTTTATGAGGTAATCAAAAAAACTAAAATTTTAGTTTCAATCTCGAATTTAGATAGAATGATTGCGTCGGGCAGATTGACATTAAGAGCTGGCAAGATAGCAAAGATGCTTAGATTAAAACCAATAATAACACTTGATGAAAATGGTATGGGTGCAATTGAAAAAATTGCTTTTGGAAAAAAAAATTCGTATAAGAAGATATTAAAGCACTTAATTGAAATAGACAAGAAAGATAAAATTTTAAGATATGCTTTAACATATGTAGATGATAAAGAGCAAGCAAACTTCCTTGCAAATCAGATTGAAAGTGTACTTGGTTTCCCGTGTTTATATATTGTAGAGAGCTCATCTATTATTGCTATGGGTGCAGGCAAGGGTGCTGTTGCTGTAGCTTATACAACAAGATAAGGAGAATGTATATGAGTAATTATTTAGAAGTGGCATTTGTGATATTTATATACTATATAATTTTATTTATTGTAGGACAGATTAAAAAGAATAATTCAATTATTGATATTTTTTGGGGACTTGGATTTGTTATAGCAGCACTTTACGCAGTAATTGCAAATGGATCGTATTCATTGACATCATTGATTGTAACCACACTTGTAACTTTGTGGGGACTTAGACTTACATATCATATTTGGAAGAGGAACCATGGGAAAGCAGAAGATTTTAGATATGTTAATTTTAGAAAACAATGGGGAGATAGGTGGGTAAAGACAAAGGCGTTTTTACATGTATATATGCTTCAGTATTGTATGCTTCTTTTGATATCCTCAGCCTATCTTAATATTATCTTGAAAAATCCAAGTGAATTTAAATCTATTGGAATTATTGGAGTAATTATATGGATTATAGGATTTTACTTTGAATCAACATCTGACTCACAGCTTAAAAATTTCAAGTTAGACCCTACAAATAAAGGAAAGATTATGACCAGCGGTTTATTTAAATATTCCAGACATCCAAATTACTTTGGTGAAGCAACTATGTGGTGGGGAATTTATATAATAGGTTTTTCAGTAGGAGGTTGGATCTATATTATAAGCCCTATTACCATAACTATACTTGTACGCTATATTTCAGGAGTTCCAATGCTTGAAAAACATTATGATGGCAATAAAGCTTTTGAGGAATACTCTAAAACAACAAGTATATTTATTCCTTTCTTCCCTAAAAAGCTGGGTGAGTAGATGCTTTGTTTGAAGTAGTCTCTGCTGTAACTTATATGATACTTAGATAGACCTAAATATTTCTACTATCATAGGCCCAGTGTAGTAAAGCCTGACGTTGTTTTTTCCTACAGTCTAAATGAAAAGGTAGACAGTTTTTCTTAATGGCACCCGAGTGTCTTATGATAGCTTTCCACCTTTTTATTTGCCTTTTATCTTCAATTGGAATTCTTCGTCCATAATAATAGCGGCAGTACCATTGAAACCAACCACGAGGATCCTCAGGATATATCCAACCTTTTTCTTGCCAAGTTGTTAGTGGCATAGAGGCATCTACTTCAAAAAAATTTAAAGCTATATTTTTACCTTCTGGTGAAAGTTTTGCATGTTCAAACCAATCATTTGGAAATTCACTTTTGCAATCAGTTAGATATTTTCCACCAAATACACCTAAAGTTAGCATTTCTTTTGGTGTAAGTTCCGGCTTAAATTCTGGATCGAAATTTTCTCCGATTTTTTGAGTCAAATAGTAATAGCCATTTTGCATCTTATCATTTATGATAACTTTTTTATTCATTTTAACACTTCCTTAAGTATTGTTACTATATCTATATACTAATATCTTAGAGCCTAAGCATTTAAATTTAGTTAAGAAATCAAAATATTAATAATATGAGGAGTTATAGATGAACTTATTAATTAAATGAAAATAACCTCACTTTAAATGAGATCATTGAAAGTGAGGTTAATATAAATTTTTCTATAAAAAACAAATTATTTAGTAGCAGTTATAAGCATACATATTAATATAAGCTATTTTTTTAAAATACCATGTCCGCCATAAACAGGGCGAATGTCATTCATAGTAATAACTACATTATTTTGAATTGATTTAATGATGTTAACCACTTTCTCATAGTCTTTTCGCTTTATATTCATAAGTAATACTTTCCTATTATGGCTCATTCCTTTGCCTTCCATAACTGTTACAGCATATCCTTCACGTCGTACAGTATTTGCTAAAACATCACCTTCGTGATCTTCAACAATAGCTTCAACTCTAACATTGCCTATTCCAATTTTCTGTTCAAAGATAGAGCCTGTGTAATTTCCTATAGCAAAACCAGCAGCATAAATAACAACTTTAATAGGGTCATCAGTAACATCTTTTAGTACCGTAGATACCAATCCAATCCATATAATTACTTCAAAGAAACCAAGTAGTGCTCCATAAACCCGTTCGCCTCTTGTAATCATAACTATACGGATAGTTCCGATACTAACTTCTATAACTTTAAAAAATAATATTGCAAAATATAATAATACGTCCAATCTAGCTCTCCTTAAGTGTTTGTAAAGTTCCTACTTCAATGTCTGATGACTGCTATTTATATGATATTAGTTATCCTGAAATTGTGAGTAATTTAAAATTTCTAAATCCATTACTTCATAGTCAGACCAATCAGCAACTTTTTTTTTGCTAAGTTTCTTTTTTGATTTTTTGTGTTCAATATTTTTTTTCCTCTTGTTTTTATCAAGAAGTCTTTGTTCATAGTCCAAATGTGTGTTCATAGATTAACCTCGCTTAATTATATTAGCTAGTTCGGTTAATGACTCAAAATCTCCATCATGTGAAAGAATGTCAACATCAAATTCTTCTTCCATAGTTTCAAGCATTTCATAATACATATCACTTTCTAAAATTAAGTCATCAGCAAACGTCATAGACATAGACACTTCGCCAGTACTATCGAACCCAGAATATTCTGCAACAATTCGTTTGAATTTTGATAAATTCATTTGATCACCCCATTGGTTTATTTTTCTTTTATTGTTAATATTTTCTTTTGAAAGGTATTAAAAAAACAACTTTTCACTCTGGTGAACTTTTACAATACCGATCTAGTCGGTACTAAAATAAAGCCTTAATAAAATTAGAATGAATAGGTGCAAGTTATATTTATAATACGATTTTTTTTGTACTTTTTTCCGTCGCCCCCTAGTGCGTTTATTTTAATCTTTGATTTTATTTTAACTTTTTTTTCTGAAAAGTCAACAATTATTTTCCAGAAAAAAAAACTAAAAAATCCTATTATATTAAAACAGCTGAAGTTGTTGTTATTGCTGCAATTTGTTCTAGTGTTTAGAAGAGTTATTAAGGCTAATTTAAACTCTATGAAGAGTGATCGGTCCGCATCCTTCAAAGGCTTTTTCGTGTATATCAATAAGTGATTCTGGTAAGTATATGTCTCTTAAAGCGCTACAGTCTTTAAAAGCCCATCCTGAAATACATTGAGTACCTTCGTTGAGTAGAACTTTTTTAAGATCCTTTGACTGATTGAAAACAAATGGGACTATTGTTGTAACACTACCTGGAATTTCGATCTCCTTAAAACTTGTTCTCGTCATTGCGTATTGCCACATATCTTTAAGATGAAGTGGTAGTTTAATTGATTTTAGGCCTGTACATCCATCAAATAAAAAGCCACCTATCTGTTTTACACTTTCAGGTATGTTTATAGATTCAATCTCGGTATGTCCTTTAAATATTTCATCGCTTAAAATTGTTATATTGATATTTGTTGGTATATCGATATGCTTATCGCTGCCGTTATAGCCTGTAATACAGTATGTGTCATCTGGAAGTTGTTTATAATAAAAACCCATAGTATGCTCCTTTTTTAATTATATAGTTTAATGCGATATCTAATAAAAGCAACTTTGATTTTATTAAGATCATAGTTGCTTTTTATGTTGAAAGTTCTATTTTTGTTTCTTCTATTACAGTCTTTTCACTTACAACTTTATCAGAGCTAAATGTAGGTTTAAATCTTTTTCTGAATTCATTTACATCCCATGAATCAACAATAAGTAAAGTTTGTTCTTTTTCTAGATTAACTGTTCTCACTTTTATATCAGTAAAATCTTCATTTAAATCAATTATACGTATATGTGGTCGGCTTGGATTTGAAGCTCTATAGAAAGAAACAATTCCAACGGTACCATCCGATAAAACAACACCAGATCCAGGAGGATGTAAGCATATATTTTCAGTCATGTGTCTATATATTTTACGGTCAAGTTTAAAGACGGAATCTGCCATAAGGATTTCAAGTACTGTGTATATAGGCATTTTATTGCGATAGACACGGTTTGTTACCATAGCATCATACATATCGCATATTGTAACAATCTTAACATACTCAGGAATTTCAATCCCACTAAGACCAAATGGATATCCACTTCCATCCATTTTTTCATGGTGCATTAAAACAATTTGCTTTACAGTAAAAGATAAAGTCTCTATATTTTTTATTAATTTATATCCAAGATGAGGGTGTTTTTCAACCTCTTTACGCTCTAGATCAGTTAAAGAACCTGTTTTTGTAATCAAAGTTTGATCAACAAGCATCTTTCCTATATCATGCAGAAATGCACCAAGTGCAATATTTTTCACGTCAGCTTCACAATACTTTAATGATTTTGCTGTGAGTATAGATAAAATAGAAACATTAACACTATGTTTATAGGTATAAGGCAAAGATTCTAACATATCAGATACAGTGTAAAGTAGATTACCAGCATTTGCAAGGGATTCAATAAGAGACTCAACAATAGACTCAACTAATTCTATATGACTAGGTGGTATAGAAGAAACTATGCCATCGACATCATTATGTAAAACATTGTCAAAAACTTTTTTGACAACATTAATAGACTCACTCATCTGGGTGTCATTTATAATCCCAGTAGGTTTTATACCTTTTGAAAGAGAGTTTATTATATCGATTGACTTAATAGAATGTTGTTTAAGTTTTGATAAGACATTGTAATTAATTATAGTGCCTTCATTTATTAATAAATCTCCATCCATTGAATAAATAGGCACTCTAATCGTTTGACCAATAATCTTATTTTGCATTTGTTTTGTTTTCATATAAGATTCCTTGTCTTCGTATTGTTGATATACCCTTACTCATTTATCGGCAATATATACATATATCTTAAGCTTTTTAATATCAATTATAAGTATTTTTATAAGGCCAGATACTAAGTATATCGCAGAGTGGAATTATTGGCAACACCGATGTACACTGCGTTAGACAGATATTTACAGATGTTCTAGGGATAACCTAGCAAAAAAAAGTGATATAATAAAATAATGAATTTATGTGAAGAGGTGAGTTGGTGAAGATGCATATAGAAAAATTTATAGATTATAATAATTATCAAGTATTTAAAAAACTTACTAGATGGGATAACGATCCTGAAATAAAACATCTGATTAGACCACGTATGAGCGAAAAAGAACTTGATATTTTAACAGTAGAAGTTGAAATGGAATCTGCTAAAGCAAATGCAACTAAACATATATACTTGCTTTATGACGTATACAAATTGATAGGAAGCTACTCTATAGATACTGATTTTGAACATCGCATAAATAAAAAAGATGTGACGGCATGGATTGGGCTTGTTATAGGTGATAAAGATTATCGTGGTAAGGGCTTAGGAAAGATAATGATGCAGGATATAGAAAAAGAATGTGTAAAATTAGGATGCGATTTTATAGAGCTTGGTGTGTTTGATTTTAATAAACATGCTGCAAGCTTATATCATAAAATGGGTTATGAAATTATAGGAGTTATTCCTGATTTTGTTTATCACGATGGAAAATGGTGTGATGATATTCGTATGTTGAAGAAGCTATAATGCTATTATGTTTTAAATTAATGTAAAGACCGAATCTAGCTATTAAGAAAAAAGTATTAGTGTTATGCTTTTATTATAAAATCATAACTCTTAAGTGCTAATTGTAGCACTTATAAATTAAGGTCAAGGGTGATTTAAAATGGTAGATAGAAACAATGATGCTTACAGTGTTGCACGTAAAAATAAAGATGGAAACTTCGATGGTAAATTCTTTTTTGCAGTATCAACAACAGGTATAGTATGCAGACCATCATGTCCATCTCCCATTGCTAAAGAAGAAAATGTAACTTATTTTTCTTCACTTTATGATGCTATAAATAAAGGTTATAGACCCTGTTTAAGATGTAGACCAGATATATATACCGAATTTTATACATCTAACTTAGATGGAGAAATTATAATTAGTGATGCCATGAAGCTAATTAGTGAAGGGTTTTTAAATTCAAATAGTGTAAGTGATTTAGCTGATTATTTTCATTTGTCAGAGAGATATTTCAGAAAATTATTTGTAAAGAATATAGGACTTTCACCTACTCAGATTGCCAAGTACAATCGTGCAATATTTGCTAAGCGTATGCTTATAAATTCAGATCTTGCAGTAACATCTATAGCTTTTGCTAGTGGATTTGGTTCTATTAGACAGTTCAATAATGTGTTTAAAGATATATTTAAAGTATCACCATCAGATATTAGATTGGAAACTACAAATGACTTAAAGGCTGGAACTACAATGTTACTAGCTTATAATAAACCATTCGATTTTTGCCAAGTATTAGAATTCATGCAACCGCGTATGATCAAGGGGATAGAACTTGTAGAAAAAAATAGATTTACAAGAACATTTAATATAAGAGGTATTAAAGGATATTTTATAGTTAAAGATAATCCAAGTAAATCGTCACTTGAACTTGATGTGTTTTGTGATGATATGAGTGTATTTAGAGAAATTTATTATAGGGTTAGAAAGATGTTTGATTTAGATACTGATTTTGAAAAGGTTAAGCATAGTTTATCAAGTGATAATTATCTTAAAAAACTTATGGGCAGTAAAAATGTTCCGAGATTACCAGTTGCATTTAACTCTTATGAATTTATTATAAGAGCAATACTCGGTCAGCAGATAACAGTTAAAGCTGCAACAACTCTAGCTGCTAGAATAGTTGAGCGAGCAGGGATCAAATCAGGTATAGATATAGAAGGACTTGAGTATGTATTTCCGAAATTAGAAGAGTTAATTAATCTGCCACTAGAAGATCTTGGTATAACAAAAACTAGGATAAAGACTATAAAAAACGTTAATGAAGCGCTAACTGATGAAGTCTTTTCTCTTTCGGTAAATCAGTCACATGCAAAGTTTTATTATGAGTTTACTAGTGTCAAAGGTATTGGAGATTGGACAGCAAACTATGTTGCTATGAGAGGGCTTGGTATGGTAGATGCATTTCCAGCAGGTGATCTCTGGGTTATAAATGCTCTCAAAAAAGAATACGGGGATATGAAAATTAGAGATATTAAGAAACGATCAGATAAGTGGCGACCATATAGAGCTTATGTAACTCTCTTCCTTTGGCAATCACTTGGGGAGGTATAAATTTGTATTATACGATAATGAAAACACATATGTGCGACATAATACTTGTGGGCGATGAGGATGGATTGACTAATTTACATCTAAATACCTTAAAAGGAAAACGTTCTTTTGAAATTGATAAAAAGTGGACACATAATGAAGAACATTTTAGTGATGTGATTGAGCAACTTAGAGCCTACTTTAGGGGTGAACTAAATACATTTAGCCTTAAGTTAAACCCTAAAGGAAGTGATTATCAAAAAAAAGTTTGGAATGAACTTAGGAGTATTAAATTCAATGAGATACTTTCCTATAAAAGTGTTGCTATTCGACTAGGAAATCCAAAAGCATCAAGAGCAGTTGGAATGGCAAATAGTAAAAATCCAATTCCAATAATAATTCCTTGTCATAGGGTGGTTGCTTCTAATGGAAAACTTACGGGATTCGCCCATGGACTTGAAATTAAAGAGAAACTAATTAACTTTGAAAAAATGAGTGATGTATTTAACAAACTAGCTGACTACTATGGTGATATTAAATGCTTGCCTGTAGCTGATGAATTTATTATTGTAGATAGACTAGAAAAGCCTTCTTTCATAATAGACACATGTACAATGCAAATGTTTAAGCGACTGGGATTTAGTGTCCCAAATGATTATGATGATTTTAGATTAATGATAGAAGATGCGATGGAAATAGACGCAGAATTATATAGTAGATACCACGAATTTATCCTAGAGCATTCTAAGTATTATTGCATGAAAATACCAAGTTGTGGTGGGTGTCCGGTGTATGATTTATGTGATAGAAATATTCAGTTAATATAAAAAATACAATAAAAAAATAAAAGTGCTTGATTTTTTTATGTTTTGCCATTATATTTTACTTACAAGATATAAAATATAATGGAGGTTTGTTATGGTAACAAAAATAATTGTAGAAATTGTAGCAGAACAAGTGGGCTATGA
>JBARWW010000350.1:0-11219 GCA_049647005.1 Acidaminobacteraceae bacterium
CTTGCAATTTCTGCATTAGTCATTCCACGAGATATAAGTTCAAGTACGTCAAACTCTCTATTTGTAAGTTCAGAAAATAATAGTTCATCATTATGACCAGCTACTTTATGCTTTAGATCATATATAAGAAGCTTAACTAGCCTTTTATCTATATAGTTTTCACCTTTTACTACTTCATATACAGCATCAAGTATATCTTTAGCATCACTATCTTTAAGGATAAATCCATCCGCTCCAAATTCTATAGCTGACATAAGAGTTTTTCTATCACTTTCAACCGTAAGCATAATTATCTTGCTTTTAAGTCCAGCTATTTTAGCTTCTTCTAGTACCTCTAGTCCCGTTTTACCTGGCATATTTACATCTATAATAGCTACATCTGGTTTTAGAAGCTTCATATTACTAATCGCATCCACTCCATTATCACATTCACAAACTACGCTTAGAGTTTCTTGAAACTCAATTATAGTTTTAAGTCCTTGCCTGATTAAACTATGATCATCAGCTATTAGTATTCTTGTAGTTTTTGTAGTCATCTAAAAGCACTCCTTTGTCTACTGGCAGCTTTATTTGTATCACAGTTCCTTTTCCAATTCTTGAGCTGATTTGAATTTCACCATGTAAGTTATCAACCATTTCATGTAAACCTAAAACTCCAAAAGATTTACCATAGTCTTTTAGTGATTCTATAACTTTATCTACTATAAAACCCTTGCCAGTATCTGTTATTATAAGAATTAGATACTTTGTTCCAAACTCAAGCGATAGTGTCGCACTCTTAGCTTCTGAATGTTTTCTTATATTATTAAATGATTCTTGTATAAGTCTAAATACAGCAAGTTGTATAATAGAATCTACTTTTTCACCTGGATCATCACATTTAAGTGTTACACGTATACCAGTTTCATGCATAAATTCACTAACTAACTTTTCTATAGTTGGTACAATACCAAGATCATCTATAGACATAGGTCTAAGATCATATATTATCTTTCTTATATCATTTAGGGTATTTCTAACCGAGTCTTTTAATTCTTCAAGTTCTATAAGCCCTTTTTCTACATCTTGTTCTATAACAGTTTTGCAAATTTCTGCTTTAAATACTATGTTTGCTATCGACTGTGCAGGCCCATCATGTATCTCTCGTGAAATTCTTTTACGTTCTTCTTCCCTAGCTTCAAGAACTCTCATACCAACATAAGCTAGGTCCTCATCACTACCACCAGAAGTAAAATTTTCACTAATCTCACCTGATATATAATTAAAAGCAAGTCCAACCTGTGTTATTAGCTTCTTTGCACTTGCAAGTATAGTTTCAGCTTTTTTAAGCCCATACTCAAGATCTTGTCTTCTTTCTCGTAAACTTTTTTCTTCTTGTTGTTTAAGTATATAGTCTATCCTAATTTTCTCGGCTTGCTCATAAACCTCTTTTATATCTTTTTCTCCATATTCATTAAAGTTTTTACTAACTTGAACTAGCCTTCGTCTCATAACCTTATCTTTTATCTCTAGACTATCTACTTCATCTATAACTTTTCTAGTCTTATCTTTAACTTCTATTAAATCTTTTTTTATACTTTCAACAGTCTCACGAGCATTTTCAACAATTACATAAATTTCTTCTTTTGACTTTTCTATAGTCTCAAGAGTTCTACTTACTATATCTTTTATATCCTTAATATTTAATTCTTTAGTTACCATAAAATATCACCCCACAATATATTCATCCATAACATATAAATATCTATACCCCATACAGATACTTCTATGCCTTTAGTTTAGCTATGACTTAAATATATAATCATAGTCTACTATAGATATACTTCTACTATTATAATCAATAATTCCTTCACATCGCATCTTTTGGAGTTCGCGAGAAAGTGATGTTCTCTGAATACCGAATTTTTCTGCTAGTTCTTTTTTAGAACTACTCATAAGTAAAGTCCTACTCTTTTGAAGCATGTATTCAGCTCTAATGTAAGAAATTATAAGTTCACGAACAGATTTAAGCGCAATTAAATTTATTTTGTTAGTTAATATAACTGCTTTTTCGGAGATTGACTTAAGTAGATTTTTTAAAAATTCTTCATCTATTTGGCACAGTTTCAAAACCACATCTTTATCTATACATACAATTTCTGTTTCTTCTTTAGAAGATATAGTCATAGGAAAGAAGTTCATATTGGAAAATATAAGATTCTCACCCATCATATCTCCACTCTTAAATTCTTTTATAGTTAGTATATTTCCCTCTTGGTCAAAATTTTGTATTACAATACTACCTTTAACTATTATCTCTATGCCATTACATTGTTCACCTTGAAGGTGGATTATATTTGTTTTATCATAAGATTTAATAATTACATTATTTGAATTTATGTATTTTTCTACGGTTTCAAATTCAACATCCACAAATAACTTTGACTCTTTCAATAATCCAATTAAATTTTCCATTTTTCCTCTTTTTTTACAATTAGTTACCTTGGTAACTCTTTCTTTTGATTATATATCTTATAATTGCTATTAACAAGACACACAAGTTATCATTTTAGTTTGATAAGAATACATATTAAGAAAAGAGGGGTAATTATGGATGTATTTACAATAGGTTTATGGTCAGTTTCACTAGTTTCACTTGGAATATCACTAAAGAAAGATAAAAAAAGAACCCTTGGTGCCATGAAAATGGGCAAAGGAATGATGAAAAATATGCTTGGAAGCATACTGGGTATACTATTTTTACTTGGAGTTATGCTTACATTTGTGCCACCAGAAACTATCCAGTCTTATTTAGGTGGATCTAACGTATATACTTCAACTATACTTTCTGCTTTTGTGGGTAGCATCACACTTATTCCAGCATTTGTTGCCTTTCCACTTGTAGGTTCACTAGTTGATGCTGGAGCGAGTATAGTACCTGCCATTGCTTTTTTAACAAGCCTTACTATGGTAGGATTTGTTACTTTTCCACTTGAAAAAGCTGAATTTGGCAGAAAATTTGCACTTAGTAGAAATATTATAAGTTTTGTGTTTGCAATTATCATAGCTCTAATTATGGGCTTAATCGTATAAATACTTTTGGAGGTTTACTATGGTTTCAATTCTTAAAAAAAATAAAATGTTAGTATTTGCTTTTTTCGTATATGCATCACTTCTTATATATTCACCAGCAAAATTTACACAGTCACTTGGTAACACTAGCTACTATCTTAAAGAGATGATCGAAATTTTGCCAGTAGTGTTTCTTCTAACAGCATTAATTGAAGCGTGGGTTCCAAAAGAAACTATTATGAATAGCTTTGGAGAAAATGCTGGTGCTAAAGGAATACTCTTCTCATTTTTGCTAGGAAGTTTTTCAGCAGGTCCTATATATGCAGCTTTTCCAGTCTGTAAAATGCTCCTTAAAAAAGGAGCTAGCATATACAATGTAGTTATTATACTTAGTGCATGGGCTGTTATAAAAGTTCCAATGCTAGCAAACGAAGCTAAGTTCTTAGGTCTTGATTTTATGGCTACTAGATGGATTTTAACAACTGTATCAATACTTTTTTTAGCCTATATGGTTAAGCTAGTTGTTGCAAAAGAAGATATTCTATCACATGATGAAAATTCTAATGGATTTCTAATATATAATGAAAAGTACTGCGTAGGATGTCAGATTTGTAGTAAACTCGAGCCTCAAGTCTTTTATATGGATGGTTCAAAGGCTGGTCTTATAGAAAATGTGGATTATACTCAGTTTAAAAGTTCACTTGTACTAATTGAAGAGAAGTGCCCTGGAAACGCTATAATAATAAACCATTAAATGTATCTTGTTAATCTTTAAGTAAATACTCAATTTATTTTTTAAAAATTCTATTTAAAGGTTTCAACTGGCAAATTTAGGCTATAAATCATAATAGTATTTATTATTTTTAAATTAGTATAAATTTGTAAGGGGATGGTTTCTATGCTCAAAAATTTTCGAATAAAAAACAAAATTTATTTACTTGTTATTGTAATTGTTTTAGCATTTAGCTCATTAATTAGTTTTTATATTATACCTACTATAAATGATATAATTGAAACAAGAACTATTGATAAGTTAAGCGAGTTTATCGACATCGCATCTGGAACACTTGAGTATCATTACACAAAATATAAAGAGGGAGCCTACACTGAAGATGAGGCTAAAAAACTGGCACTACTTGAGATAGAAGCCATGAGATATGATGAAAACGAATATTTTTTCATTCTAGATTTTGATGGCAATATGATTATGCACCCTATCGCAACCCAGTTAAATAATACAAATGTACTTGAAATGCAAGATACTGATGGTCTTTATCTATTCAAAGAATTTATAAAAATAGCTAAAAATGACGGTGAAGGAACATTGTACTATACTTGGCCAAAGCCAGGTGAAGAAGATCCACAACCAAAAGCTTCATATATAAGAAGTTTTAAAGAATGGAATTTTATAATTGGAACTGGTGTATATATTGATGATATTGCTGAGATACAAAGAAATATATATTCTAAAGTGATTTTCATTTCATTAATTATAATATTGTTTTCTGTTTCTCTAGTGCTTATAATCGTTATACCTCTTAACAAATCTCTAAAAGAAATAATTTTCCATACAAATCAATATAAAAACTTAAATTTCAGTGAAAAAATCAAGCTTAATCAAAAAGATGAAATTGGCGACATTGCCTCTGCTTTTAATAAAGTGCAAGAAGAACTATCTTCTTTGATCACTATTATGATAAATACTTCTGAAAAAATATCTGGAAGTGCTACTGATATCGAAACTGAAATGGCGACACTTGGCGTTAGTTCTAAAGAGACATTAGAAAATACATCTGATATTTCCGCTGTTATAGAAGAAACTACTGCAACTATAGACTCTGTTGCTGATACAGTAGAGAAAATTCAAGAAGTTATATTAACGGTTCATACACGTGCCGATGAAGGTGTAAATACTGCAACTGATATTAGCAAAAGAGCTTTGGAATTAAAATCGGACGCTGTAAAAGCTTCTTCTGATACAAACAAAATATACAAAGATGTAAAAATTAGACTTGAAAAAGGTATTGAAAGTGCTGCAAATGTAAAAGAAATAACGGTTTTACTCGATTCAATACTTGGCATTTCTTCTCAAACAAATCTACTTGCTTTAAATGCTGCTATAGAAGCTGCTAGAGCAGGAGATGCTGGTCGTGGATTTGCTGTAGTTGCTGGAGAAGTTAGTAATCTTGCAGATCAATCATCAGATATGGTAAATAAAATTCAAAAGACTGTTACCGAGGTAACACTAGCTGTTGATAATTTAATTTCAGATTCAACAGAAATGCTTGGCTTTATAGAAAATAAAGTTATGAAGGATTATGAAAAACTTGTTAATATAGGCGATCAATATAACACTGATGCTGAAGGTTTTAAAACTACAATGACTGAACTAAGTGAAATTTCAAAAGAAGTTAATCAATCCATTACTGCTATAAATAGTAATTTCAGTGATGTTGCAATTGCATCTAGAGAAGGTGCAGAAGGTATTGAGCGAGTTCTACACTTAACTCAAAGTGTATCAACAAACAGTACTGAAGTATCAGATATTTTAAATAATACTGTAAAACTAATAGTAGAATTACAAAGTCATATTTCAAAATTTGAAGTTTAAATTTTTTTGAAATATGCTACTAATTTACCATAACTATTAATCTGTTTTTTAAAAAATTAGACTAGTGCCATATCTGGCACACATATCAAAAGGTAGTTGAATTAAATTCAACTACCTTTTTTATGAAATATACTAAATTAATAAAAATTATTTTTCCATGTTTATGTTACTTAACCTGTTACAAATTCACTTAAAATGCTTTTAAGCTTCTGCGGAAGATTTTTATATCTTACTGGTTTAAAGTTAATATCAACAAATGTATGTGTTGTTTTCCCAGTCACTAGTATCTCCTCTGTTTCTTTTCTAAGGATAGTGTACTCAAACACAAGTCTTATACCTTTAAGTTGAGTTATCGAAGTTCTAATTATAATCTCTTCATCATAATAAGCTGGTTTTATATACTTACAGTAACTATCTACTACAGGCTGTATTATTCCATCTGCTTCTATTTCTTTATATGTGTAACCAAGTGATCTAAGAAATTCTGATCTACCACACTCAAAATATCTATAATAGTTAGCATGGTATATAACTCCCATCTGATCTGTTTCTTCATATCTTGGCCTAATTATCGAATCATTACATCTCATAATGTACATCCTTTAATTACAGTACTCTAGTTTCTCCAGCATATACTATACCTTTTGCAGCATCTAATGTTACAACACTTTGGTCTTCTATTAGCTTTGTAGCGTCAAGAGTTCCTACTATTGCAGGAATCTTTAACGAAAGTGCTACGATTGCTGCGTGAGAAGTGTATCCAGCTTCTTCTACTATAAGCCCTGTACATTTTTCTATATACTTCATCATATCTTTATCTGTAGAAGTTGTAACTAACACATCTCCTTCAACAAATCGCTCTTCACATTCCTGTGCGTTTCTAGCTACACAAACTCGTCCTACTTTAACTCCATTACCAACACCAGTTCCTTTTATAAGGATTTCGCCAACAATGTGTACTTTCATAAGGTTTGTTGCACCTGAAATTCCCACTGGAACTCCTGCAGTGATTACAGCTAAGTCACCTTTTTTAAGGTATCCAGCTTTTTCTGCTGCTGCTACAGATAATTCAAACACTTCATCTGTAGATCTAGCTTCTTTTATTTTAATAGAATATACTCCCCATACAAGGGCTAATTTTCTTCTTACTTTCTCAGTAGTAGTAGCTGCAATAATTGGACACTTAGGTCTAAATTTAGAAACCTTTCTAGCTGTAAATCCTGACGCTGTAGCAGTTACTATTGCTGTTGCATTTAATTCATTTGCAGTTGCAACTGTAGCACGAGAAACAGCAAATGTTACACCATCATCAACGATAGATTTAGATTTTCCAACAAGACGAGCTTCATAATCAGTATATTCTTCAGCAGCAAATGCAATTTTAACCATTGTCTTAACAGATTCAACTGGGTATTTACCAGCAGCAGTTTCACCTGAAAGCATAATTGCATCAGTACCATCAAATATAGCGTTTGCAACGTCAGTAGTTTCCGCTCTAGTTGGTCTTGGATTTCTAATCATTGAATCAAGCATTTGAGTTGCAGTGATTACTGGTTTGCCAGCAACATTACACTTCTCAATCATAATCTTTTGTACTAGTGGAACTTGCTCTGTTGGAATTTCAACACCAAGATCTCCTCTAGCAACCATAAGTCCATCAGAAACCTCAAGGATTTCATCTAAATTGTCAACACCCTCTTGGTTTTCAATCTTAGATATAATATGAATATCATAAGCACCATTATCTTCTAAAACTTTTCTAACTTCAAGAACGTCAGCAGCTTTTCTAATAAATGAAGGAGCTATAAAGTCTACTCCATTTTCTATACCAAAAATAATATCTGCAATATCTTTTTCAGTAACAGCAGGTAGTTGAATACTAACTCCTGGTACGTTAACACCTTTGTGGTTTTTAACTGGTCCAGCATTTAATACTTTACACTTAATTTCTGATTCAGTTGTTGAAATTACTTCAAGTCCAACTAAACCATCATCGATTAAGATTGTATTTCCAGCTACTACATCGCCTGGAAGTCCAGTATACGAAACTGCACAACCTTCTTGATTTCCTAAAAATTCTTGATCAGTGTATAATGTGAAGTCTTGTCCTTCAACAAGGTTTACAACTTCAACACTAAATTTTCCAGTTCTAATTTCTGGACCTTTTGTATCTAAAAGAATGGCAACTGGCTCACCAAGTTCAGCTCTTACTTCTTTAACTAAGTTAAGTCTAGAAAGTTGTTCTGCATGGTCACCATGTGAGAAGTTAAGCCTTGCAATGTTAAGTCCACTTTTTACTAATTCAATAAGAATTTCTTTATCTTGACTTGCTGGTCCAAGCGTACATACAATTTTAGTTCTTTTCATATTTGAAATCTCCTCTTAGTTGGGAATTTTGTCCCATAATCTAATCAATCTATTATATAATATTTACCTGCTAATCTTTTATAACTTTCTAATCTTTTATAAGTTAACGTGCATTTATAAATGATCTTTTTAGATAGAAAGCTTTCCTGCTAATTCGTATATATTCTCATCTATAGTCTTCTTTTTAGATAAAGCTTCTGTAATATCTAAGTCAATTATAGCATTACCTTTTATACCAATAGCTCTTCCCATCTTACCTTCCATTAAAAGTTCAACAGCTCTAGCACCAAATCTGCTTGATAAGATTCTATCAAATGCTGATGGTGTTCCACCACGCTGTAAGTAACCAATAACTGATACTCTTGCATCAATTCCAGTCTTACTCTTAATTTCTTCAGCCCATTCATATGGCTTTCCAACACCTTCTGCAAGTATGATGATACTATGGCGCTTACCTCTATTTTTACCTTGCATAAGTTTTTTACAAAGATCATCGCTTTCAAATCCGACCTCTGGTATAATAATCGTCTCGGCTCCACCAGCAAGTCCAGAATAAAGTGCAATGTCACCACAGTGTCTTCCCATAACTTCTATTATAGAAGCTCTCTCATGTGATGATGAAGTGTCTCGTATATTACTAATCGCACTAACAACTGTATTAATAGCAGTATCAAATCCAATTGTGTAGTCAGTATACTCTAGGTCATTATCAATAGTTCCTGGAATACCCATAGTCGGAAATCCTAGATCAGTTAGTTTCTTAGCTCCTTTAAATGAACCATCTCCACCAATAACTACTAATCCATCAATACCAAATATCTTTAAAACTTCAATACCACGTTTCTGACCTTCTTCAGTAAGAAATTCAAGGCATCTTGCACTTTGAAGTATTGTTCCACCTCTATGAATAATATCACCAACAGATGATACATCCATATCAATTATATCTCCTTCTAAGAGACCCTCATAACCTCTTTTAATTCCTGAAACTTTTATGCCATGAAAAATTGCAACTCTTACAACTGCTCTAATTGCAGCGTTCATACCTGGAGCATCTCCACCACTTGTAAGTATACCTATTCGCTTCACTTTAATCACCCCTGAAATATTATATATAATAACTTGTCACAACTAAAACGAGTGTGACACAACTAGTAAACTCTGCATTCTGTTTTTTACGTTCACATATATTAATACCTTTTTTTAAAATTATTATTCATTTAGTATTATAAAATTAACGTAAAAATTACACTGTACTTTTTACGTCCACAGGGCAAAGTATTGTCCCGCTATTTATAAACATAACTAATTCTACTAGATTTTCGAGCTTAATTCAATAATATATCTAAAAAAAATCAAAATTTAACATAAATTAAACATTATTATTGATATTTAACTGCTCCTTCACCAAGGTACATTTCAAGTTCATGAATCAATCTATCACTAATCATTGCCCAAAGTTTTTTATCTGCGATCATCTTTTTTCCACTCTCTGGCAAATAGATAACAACCTTAGTATCACCATGATATCTTTTTAATATGGCACGAATCGTCTCAAGTTTACCTTTATTAAAATCTTCAACTTTTAAATACAATGATTTTCCCTCTTTATTAGCTTTTTTTTCATCATATATATCATTGGGATTCTTATCATCTAAGGAATTAAGGACTGTTTCTTTACTTTTACTATAGCCATTTTTAGATTCCTTGATTTTCTCAATTCGTATATCTCTTTGATATGAGTTATTTAGCCTAGCTCCAGAATAGCTTTTCCTTATATACCTCTGTGCATTCTCTTCATTTAGAATTTCAATATTTTGAGCAATTATCTTAGGTTCTTCATCTTCTTTAAAACTTAGACGTGCATTTATAATTACAAATGCATCTTCTACTATAAGTTTTGAGCTCTTCTCAAAGGTTTTTGGAAACACGATACACTCAATGCTATCAGATAAATCCTCTATAGTTAAAAATGCCATAGTCTTATTATTTTTAGTGATTTTTGTACTAGACTTTGCAACAAGACCTGCAAGCGTAACCATTTGTTCATCTTTATATATGAGATTCTCAGTCATATCATCTTTTAACTCTGCAAGATTCAATGTAGATATCTTGAGTGCTACACCCTTATATTCTTGTAGTGGATGACCGCTAAGATATATTCCAAGCATTTCTTTTTCAAATGCAAGTATATACTTTAGGGGAAACTCATCTATATCTGGCATCTTTTGAGTTGTAAAAATTTCAGGTATAGACTCCTGCATACTATTAAATAGTGAGACTTGACCCTGTACATTTTTTCTTCTATCTATTTGAATTCCTTCTATAATGCGTTCATAAGAAGCAAGTAATCTTGATCTAAATACCCCCATATCATCGAAGGCTCCAGCTTTTATAAGAGACTCTACTGCTCGTTTATTTAACTCATGCGAATCAATTTTCTCACAAAACTCTACAAATGTTTTAAATTTTCCACTTTTTCTACTTTCTACAATACTTTTGATTATTCCACGACCCACATTTTTTATTGCAAGTAGACCATAGCGAATATTGCCGTCTTTAACAGAAAATTTACTATAGGAATAATTTACATCAGGAGCTAGTATTTGAAGCCCCATGCTTTTACAATCTTCTATATACTGAGCAAGTTTTGACTGATTACCCATAACAGATGTCATAGCTGCTGCCATAAATTCAACTGGATAATGAGCTTTTAGGTAAGCTGTCTGATATATAACTATAGCATACCCTGCCGCGTGACTTTTGTTAAAAGCATACTTTGCAAAATCTATCATATCATCAAATATGGCATTTGCAATCTTCTCGTCTATACCTCGTCGTATACAGCCATCTATCTCAACCGTTCCATCATCATCTAACTTTCCATGGATAAAGTAATTTCGCTCTTCTTCCATAACTTTCATTTTTTTCTTACTCATGGCGCGACGAACTAAATCACTTCGTCCATATGTGTATCCTCCAAGCTCACGAACTATCTGCATAACTTGTTCTTGATATACAAGGCAACCATAAGTTACACCTAGTATATCTTCTAGTTTTTTATGGGCAAATACAACTGCGGATCCACTATTTTTATTGGCTATGTACTTTGGTATAGAGTCCATAGGTCCTGGTCTATAAAGTGATATGCCGGCTATTATATCTTCTATATTACTAGGCTTTAATTCCT
>JBARWW010000351.1:0-9666 GCA_049647005.1 Acidaminobacteraceae bacterium
GTTGTAATTGATTCAACTCAGATTATATTTAATGCATATAAAAAGGGTTTAGCTAAAAAAGGTAGAGAAATTATTAAAATGGATAAAGTAAAAAACATAGTTATTAAAAACAGTTACTTTATAGAAAATAAATTTGAAAAAATATATTTAAAAGAGTTTGACGAAGTAGTTCAGTTCACAGATAATATAAGAGACTAGTAAGTTTTTATAGCAAAAAACATTAACCACTTAATTAAATATTAAGTGGTTAAATAGTATATGGAGGGTGGAAAAATATGAAAATCGATGAACGTGATACCATGTTTGCACGTATGTCTTATAAAGAAGGTAGCAATCAATATGAAGATTACTACAAAAAAAACCCCGAAAAAAAAGAAAATGATGATCATATAAGAACACTTCCAAATCTAATGGGTGAGGGGACGATGGCCTATCATCCAATAAATGCAAAACTACCTGACTCAGTATTTCAGTTACTTGGTGATATAAATGGTCTTTCTGAGGGAGTGCCTGCAAGTGATCGGGTTGAGACAAATCCAGAAGAGATGACACGTAAAATTAAAAATATTGCTAAATATTTTGGAGCAAAAGATGTTGGTATATGCGAGATGAAAGATGACTTTTACTATTCATATAGAGGTAGGAAAAGTGAGTCATATGGAGACAAAGTCGAAACAAATCATAAGTACGCGATTTCTTTTATAGTTGAGATGGATAAGGATATGATTAACCGAGCACCTATGCTTGAAGAAGTTATTGAGGTAAGTAAGGCTTATCTGGATGCAGGCATTATAGGGCTTGTTATAAGTTATTTCCTAAGAGCTCTTGGTTATGATTCAAGAAATCATATGGACGGCAACTACCTTCTAGTAGCTCCTCTTGTTGCTCAGCATGCTGGGCTTGGTCAAATAGGTAGAATGGGTATACTAAACACAAAAGAGTTTGGTCCACGAATTAGAATTGGTGTTGTTACAACTGATCTTGAATTAATTTCAGATGAAGAAGAGGACTATGGTTTTAGTGAATTTTGTGAGATGTGTGGAAAATGTATAAGAACATGCCCGAGTAAGGCTATCCAAAGTTCAAAGAGAGAGATTATAGATGGTGTGCTTAGATGGAAAATAGATCAGGAAAAATGCTATGAAAGATGGAGAAGTCTTGGGACAGACTGCGGTGTATGTTTATCATCATGTCCATTCTCACAAGGATTAGACATTGATAAAATAAATACTATGAAGGATAATCCAGAACTTATGAAAGCCCTACTCCGTGATCATGAAGAAAAGTATGGGATTAGAAATTTTAATAAGAAAGCTATGGATATTGTAAAATAGAATATGTCTTTTGTTAATTTTTGGAACATGAATGTATTCTTAAAACTGATAAGCAGTTTCAAATCATATAGAAAATGAATGACTTTGATTGTATGCATAAGAAAATCTTATGCATACAATTTTTTTATAGAAAATACTTATAATTATTAAATTGTAGTCTCATTTGTTATATATTGATAATAGTTATTACTTTAAATATTGAGCGCAATCTTGTGCGCGAATAGGATGATAGTATGAATTCTATAATTAAATTACATACAAATACATTTAAGAATATAAATGAAGACTTTGTACATGCTTCTGAAAATATTAGTTTTGTAATTGATGGAGCGTCGGGTCTTAGTGGTAAAAACCATATAGATGGTTCAAACGATGTAGTTTGGTTTGTTGATTTTTGGAAAAAACATCTTATATCTAGCCTTGAGAACTATAGTTTTACTTTAGAAGAGATTGTTTCAATAGGCGTAGAAAAAGTCCTTAGTGATTATAAAAAAGTGGTGAAAAACTTTGATTGTATACCTGTATTTGACTATCCAAGTGCTTCTATAGCAATAATAAGAAGAACGAAGTTATCTTTTGAGTACTTTGTACTTGGAGACTGTACAGCTATATTTAAACTAAATAATGATCATAGACTATTAAAGATAAAAGATGATAGAGTTACTAAGTTTGACAAAAGAGTTATAAGTCTTATCAAGACTAGAAGAAATGCTCTTGAAAATAATAGTTTTGAGTTTACTAAAAACGAAAGTGAAATGTTGCTTTCAAATCGTATGAAAAAGAACACTGATGGTGGTTACTATATACTTGAATTTGATTTAGCAGCAGTAAAAGAGGCTATAACTGGAAGCATTGATGTAAAAGATGTTGGCGAATTTATTATATCAAGTGATGGTTTCTCTATCTCTCATGAAACATATGGTATAGTAAAAGAAAAAGAGTTGTTTAATGTACTGAAATCAGAAGGTCCAAATAAGTTTATAGAGAAAATTCGTAGACTTGAACTTCAAAATGATAGCATTAAAAGATTTCCAAGGTTAAAAATCCATGATGATTGTAGTGTTATGCACTATCAAAATTTATGTGTTATTTAAAATTAAGTATAAAGTAAATATAGGAATTATAGGGTAGGAAAAGAGTAAGATCTTTTTCTACCTTTTTGAGTTATATGATAATTGTCATATTTGATAAAGTGATTTAGATATATAATATAGTTGTAACATATGAAAGGAAATGCATTTAGCAAATTGACTAGCATAAAATTATATATATGATAATACTAATAATATAAATGAGAAGAGGGATTCGATGAAAAAAGTAATACTTGATGTAGACACTGGGATTGATGATGCACTAGGAATTCTACTTGCTATAATATCACCAGAAATTGATCTTATGGGTATAACTACAGTTTCTGGCAATATTGATGTAGAGAGTTCGACACTAAATACTCTAAGAGTTTTAAAGCTTATAGATAAAACGGATGAAGTTGGCGTATATATGGGAGCAACTAAGCCTCTAAGTAGAAGTATAAGATATGCCACTGAAGTCCATGGAAGTACGGGTATGGCTGATCAACTACTCGATTTTGATGTTAAGTATAAACATATAATGGACGCTGAAGATTTTATTATTAAAACAGTTAAAGAGAATCCAGGTGAAATTACTATAGTTATGACGGCTCCTGAAACTAATCTTGCGAGAGCATTTGCAAAGGCGCCTGAAATTGAAGATATGATAAAAGAAGTTATCATTATGGGTGGAGTAGTAGGTGGAAAAGGCAACGAATCACCTGTAGCAGAGTTTAATATAGCGATAGATCCAGAGGCAGCTCATATAGTTTTCAATGGAAATTATGATCTTACAATGATTGGACTTGATGTAACTAAAAAAGCTCTACTTACTGAGGATGATATAGCAAAGATAACAGAAACAAGTAGAGTTAAAAAATTTATTGGTGATGTTACAAAAATATATATGGATAGATTTTTTTTAGACAATGGAATTCACGGATGTGCTATTCATGATCCGCTTGCTGTTGCAGTAGCAATAGATAGTAGTCTAGTTGAGACTGAGCATAAATTTATCGTTATTGAAAGAAATAGTGAGTACTGTGATGGTATGACTATATGTGATTTTGATGGTAGATGGGGGAAGAAACCGAATGTACATGTTGCTTTAGCTGTTGATAGTGAGCGCTTTATCAACTTTTTCATTGATCGTATGAGTCGTTATTAATAGTGTAAAAACAAAGTTCTAAATAGTAAAGATTATCAACTACAAATAAGAATCGTTATTAATTACAAAATTGAGACATGTGAAAAAAATTCTCGAAAAGTATTGACTTCTATTTTAGATGCGTATATAATTCATAATAAGTTAAGAAAAACAAAATTTAATACCCAAAATTAAATGCTAGGAAAAAGGAAAGTAACTGTTTTAATTATTTCAGAGAGAAAGTCGTTTGGTGTGAGACTTTTATAAGAAATTCAGCGAAGTGCCCTTTTGAGCTGTGTACCGAAATTAAAGTAGGCTACACCGGGATTTCCCGTTATAGAAATAGGATATGGTAGTATCCGAAAAGTCGATTATTATTAAATAATAATTAGAGTGGAACCGCGGAGTTATAACTTCGTCTCTAGTAATATAGAGACGGAGTTTTTTGTTTTTTGTTTTTCAAAATTACAGATATAAAGACTATATCAATGGGAAATTACTTTGTAAAATTAATTAGGAGGAAAAAAATTATGAAAAAGAATATTATTGAATTAATCGGAAATACACCAATGGTACAAATTAATAACATAGAAAAAGCATCAACTAATTTATTTGTAAAATTAGAAGGTCAGAATCCTGGTGGTAGTGTTAAAGATAGAGCTGTATTTGGTATGATTCGTGACGCTGAACTTGCTGGTAAATTAAAAAGAGGAAGTACAATTATAGAGCCAACTAGTGGTAACACAGGAATTGCAATCGCAATGATAGGTAGAATTAAAGGATATAAAGTAGTTATAGTAATGCCAGAGACTATGAGTGTTGAGAGAAGAAATATAATTCAATCATACGGAGCTAAATTAATACTTACAGATGGAACTAAAGGTATGAAGGGTGCTATAGAAACTGCTGAAGCACTACAACTTGAGAACAAAGATTACTTTATGTTAAATCAGTTCTCAAATCCAAGTAACTATAAATATCACTACGAAACAACTGGTGAAGAAATTATAGCTGATATGCCAGATGTTGAATACTTTATAGCTGGTGTTGGAACTGGTGGAACTATCACTGGTGTTGCTAAAAGACTTAAAGAATATAACCCAAATATTAAGGTTATTGCAGTAGAGCCAGAAACTAGTGCAGTATTATCAGGTGAAGGTCCTGGTCCACACAAGATACAGGGTATTGGAGCTGGATTTATACCTTATAACTACTTGGGTGAGTATGTTGATGAGATTATAAAAGTATCTAGTGAAGAATCTGCAGAGATGGCAAAGGAACTTCTTTTAAAAGACGGATTATTTGTTGGAATTTCAACAGGAGCTAATGTAGCTGCTGCGGTTAAATTAACTGATAAATATGGTAAGAATATTAAAATTGTAACTATTTCGCCAGATGGTGGAGAAAAGTACTTATCAACTGGTATTTATTCTTAAAAAATAATTTTAGCGATTTATTATAAAACATATATACATTGGTACGTTATAAACGACTTGTGTGATGGGAGGAAGTTATGAAATCTGTAATTGGTCATTTGAATTCAATCAGAGAAAGAGATCCTGCAGCAAGAACAAATATAGAAGTTTTACTTCTTTATCCATCAGTTCATGCAGTTGGATTATATAGATTAGCCAATATGCTGTTTAGACATAAGAGATTTTTCCTAGCAAGATTCTTTTCTCAGTTTGCAAGGTTTTTAACTGGTATTGAGATTCATCCAGGAGCAACAATTGGTAAAAATTTATTTATAGATCATGGTATGGGAGTAGTAATCGGTGAGACTACGGAGATAGGAGATAATGTTACAATATATCAAGGAGTAACACTTGGTGGAACTGGTAAAGACACTGGTAAACGTCATCCTACGATAGGTAACAACGTAACGATAGGTTCGGGAGCAAAGATACTTGGACCAATTTATCTTGCGTCAGGAAGTAAAGTAGGAGCTGGATCAGTAGTTTTAAAAGATACTATAACAAATTCAACAGCAGTTGGTGTACCAGCTAAATTATTAGGTGGGGTAAATGAATCAAATGATATAATAGTTCATCTAGATGATAAACTAAAGATTTATAATGACATGATCATATAGTTGTTAAGGAATAAAAAATGTATCTTATATAGTAAAAATATAAGTGGAAATTTAAAATAGTATGTAAAAAATGGCTATCTCATTAAACTGAGCTAGCCATTTTTAATATAGTAAAGCATCACGTATTACAGATTGCTATGCCCTAGTGTAAAGGGGGGCATTTATTTAGTTAAGATATTGAGTTGAATAGCCTTTATAGAATTGATAAGTTTCTCATGACCAGCTTCCTTTAAAAATATATCGTGAATATCATAAGCAGAAAGTGGTGCTGATATTTTACTATCTAAGTTTGAGCTGTAAACTATAATGTTTGTATCTGGTGATGTAAGATTGATCTCAAGTAAAATTTCGAAAACATCTTTTCCAGGAAAGTTTAAATCTATTACTATGATTTCATACCTTTTAGACCTATAATAATTTATCGAATCAGAGCCGGTTTCAGCATAATCAAAATTAATTCCAAGCGCTTCAATTTTTTTTCTAAGTATATTTATAGTTGTTTTATCATCTTCAATCAGTAATAGTCTCATTAGAGCCTCCTTTTGGCGAAATTGGCAATGAAATTTTGAACTGAGTCCCAAAGGATTTGTCGCTATTTACTGTTATTGTGCCTTTATGCTTATTAACTATGATATTATAAGAAATATTTAGTCCAAGTCCGGTACCTTTCCCAACTGGTTTTGTAGTGAAAAATGGATTGAAAATTTGTGGTATAAGCTCAGCATCAATCCCAGAACCATTATCTTTAAAATCAATATAGATATTGGAATTATCCATGGAAGTAGCAATGTTTATTATTCCTTTAAAAGAAGGATCCATTTTACGTTTCTCTTTTATAGCATAAACACTATTGGTAATTAGATTAAGAAAAACTTGATTTAACTCATTTCCATTTGCTGTTATATTTGATATAGAATCAAAATTTTTAGATATTTCTGCGTCGTATCTCCAGTGGTTTTTACTTATTAAAAGAGTCGTTTCTATACCATCATTTACATTATAAATATAATTAGATACATTATCATTTTTAGTAGAAAACTGTCTAAGTGCATCTACAATTTTACTAGCACGATCAATTCCAATAGCGGATTCTTCAACTAGATCATTTATGTCGTTAATTAGGTAATCAACTTTATTATTTTCTTTGAATTTACTTACATTTGCAATTTTTTCAAGTAGAATTTTGTCGTTAAAATTAGTAGTAACAAAACATTCACAAACTTCTTCATACAAATTTTGAAGCTTTACAAATACATCAACATAATTAGTAAGTATATCAATATTACTCTTTACAAAGCCAAGTGGATTATTAAGTTCATGAGCAATTCCAGCTGAGAGGTGACCTATACCAGCCAATTTTTCGTGTTGTATCATATTGGATTGAGCATCCTTAAGCTCGTTTATACTATCAACAAGTGCTCGATTATTTTCAATTAATTTTTTTTCAATATTAATTTTTTCTGTTATATCTGAAAAGTAACATATATATCCAAGCATTTTTTCTGATTCAATAAGCGGAACTATACGTGAAGAAAGATGAATAGAATGTCCAGATTTATTTTTAAATGAATACTCACTAATCCAACTGTTGTAACTATTTAACTCAGTCATCATTTTGCTGCTGGGATTGTTAAAATTGTCTATTAAGAAATCAGGACACGAACCAATGAGCTCATGTCTTGGCTTTTCGACAAAATCACAGTATGATCTATTGAAATAGATAGTCTTGCCACTACTATTGAGTAATACTATTCCTTGATATGTTATATCAGCAATAGATGATAGTGTAAGATCAATCAATTTGGTATCTTGATGAGATAAAATATAATTGCTCATAAGCACCATCCTTTATAATTTAACCACATGAAATCATGGTTATTCAAATATAGTATACCCTTAAATACTGGTAAAATTCATAAAAATTAAGTTTTGCAAAAAAGTAAAACTACTATACAATGGATTTGTTTTCAAAATCATGTTTTTAGTAGTTTTATAGTAGAAATATATATACTTAGTTTTTATCTTGAGTTAACTCACTAAATTCTAAATCTATTAAGTATTGTTTATTAAGACTATCATTTAGAATGGTGTTGCTACGTTCAGCGTGATAAGACGTTTTAATAGGTAAGGTAATGATAAATTCACTACCAAAGTTAACCTTACTTTTAAGTTTTATATCACCACCATGAAGATCTAAGATTGATTTAACGATTGATAAACCAATCCCATTACCTTCGTGACTTCTATTAAGATTAGTATCAACTTGTGAAAATCTCTCAAATATTTTAATGTGATTTTCTTCAGATATACCAATACCATTATCTTTAAAGTGAATAACTACAGTGTCTTCTGTATCCTCAAGTTCAATTGTTATATCACCATGATCTTTAGAAAATTTAATAGCATTAGAAAGTAAATTCATAAAAACTCTATCTATTTCAAATGGATCACACTCTATAATTTTTTCATCAATGTCAGTGTTAAAATTAAGAGTTAGATTTTTCATGTTTACGTAGGATTCTGTAGATTCAACCATTTGTTCAATCACATAAACTATATCAACATAATCTATATTTAATTTATATTCATCAATGTCAAATTTATTGATATCGATAATATTGTTTATAACTCTAAGTAGTCTGAAACCATTATTTTTTATAATACTATTATGGTACTGGGCATTTTCAATTAGTTTTGCATAGTTCTCTTTATGAATATAAGTTTCTATAAGTTGAGAAGCTCCAAGTATAACATTTAGAGGAGTTCTAAGCTCATGACTAAGATTTATAAAGTAATCATTTTTAAACTTTTCGTGTTCCAGTAGTTGCTGATATAAATCATCAGTTATACTTTTTTGAGCTTTTAGCTGAGAATCTTTTTTCTCAACAGAAGTCTTAAGTAAGTTGGAACGATAGATTAAATATATTATAAATAAAATAGCAGAAATTGTAGTTGTATTAAAATATAAAAGGTATCTATCGTCAAAAGTTTTTATAGCTTTTGAACTTAACCATCGATCAGATACATCTGTAAAGAAACCTTCACTTCGCATAATTAGTATATTCTTATTTATATCACTAAGAAAAACTTTGTTTTCAACCTTAGTAGATAAATAGTAGGACTCTAAAAAAAGATGGTTTGAATTAGTTAATACACTATTGTACTGACGTTCATCAAGAAGCTTAGAACCAGTTATATTAGGCATTATAAGTAAATCAATATCACCTGTAACAAGAGCATCTATAGCATCGGTATAATTGTCAAATTTATATAAATTACCAGTTTTAGTGTAATCTGATACTTTTGAAATGTGAGCACTTAGATTTTTTATACCAATTTTTTTAAATTTAAATATATCGGTTAATTTATCAAAATCGTGAAGTGGATTAAGAGTTAAAATGTCATCAAAATCAGACATAGTATATATATTATTTCTTATACTCATAAATGGTATTGTATCTGATAGTTTGAGATCATTATATTCTATATAGTTTCCATGAAATAAAATATCAGCATCCAAAAACTTATATTCTTCAATTAAGCGACTTGGTTTTACTAAATTGTAATCTACAGTAAATCCTTCGCGACTTGCAATTTCATTAACGATATCTACAACAATTCCAGAGGCCCTACCATCTCTATTTAAGAATAGATATGGGTAATTATTATTTACTCCAACAAATATAACTTCATCACCAACACGTGAATCACTATTATAAGAATATGAGATTGAGATTGAAATTAGTAAAGTGATTACGATTGCAAAGGTTAGTAACTTTTTCATACAATCACCTTCATCCTATTATTTGATTATTTCATTAATCCTCTTATAAATACTATCGACAGATTCTTTTGGAGTTTTATTGTTTTTAAGCGAATTTGTAACTTCTTCTTGTAGAATATAAGAAATTATATCGTAGTTATATACTCTAGGTCTTGGTTTTGCTTCGTTAAAATAAGGAAGCATAGTTTGAAGATATGGCATTTCCTTAAGCACGTCTTCATCTTCGTAAAGAGTCTTTC
>JBARWW010000352.1:0-7750 GCA_049647005.1 Acidaminobacteraceae bacterium
AAATAAACAAAGCTCCTGTAGTAAGACTAGTAAACACTATAATTGTGCAAGCAGCTCAACAAAATGCAAGTGATATTCACATAGAACCTGAGGAGACATTTCTTAGGATACGCTTTAGAATAGATGGTGATATGCAAGAAATTATGAAACCATCTAACCAAACACATGGAGCTATAGTTACAAGAATCAAGATTATGGCGAAGATGAATATTGCAGAAAGAAGAATTCCACAAGATGGTAGAATTGAGCTTAATGTTAAAAACAAAGACTTAGATCTTAGAGTTTCGACAATACCAACTATATATGGTGAAAAAATTGTTATACGTATGCTTGATAGATCAACATTCCTAAAAGATAAATCAGAACTAGGTATGCTTGGGCATGACGTGGCAAAATTTGAAGAAGTTATAAAGAGTCAAAATGGAATAATACTCGTAACTGGTCCAACTGGTTCTGGTAAAAGTACAACCCTTTATTCTATATTGAAAGAGATAAATGATTCTAAGAAAAATATCATAACACTTGAAGATCCTGTAGAATACAGAATGTCAGGTGTTATACAAAGTCAGATACATCCAAAATCAGGATTTACATTTGCAAGTGGTCTAAGATCTTTTCTTAGACAGGACCCAGATATTATAATGGTAGGTGAAATTAGAGATCAAGAAACGGCAGAAATTGCTATGCGTGCTGCTATTACAGGTCACTTAGTACTTTCAACACTACACACTAATGGAGCACTTGCAACTATAAATAGGTTAATTGACATGAATATTGAATCATATCTTATAGCTTCATCGATACAATCAATAATTTCACAACTTCTTATAAAAAGGATTTGTGAACATTGTAAAGTACCTTATATTCCATCAGAACATGAAAAAATGATTCTTGGAATTGATACAGATGATGTAGAACTCTATAAGGGGATAGGATGTCATCATTGTAAAAAGACTGGATATATTGGCAGAATCGCTGTTTATGAAATCATAACACTTGATTCATATGCTAGAAAACTTATTGTTTCTAGAGATAAAGAGGGAGAACTTGGACCATATCTTAAAAAGAATGGACTGATCTCTATTCAAGATAACTGTAAAACACTTGTTAGAAGTGGTGTAACAACATTTGATGAATTACTTAGAATTTCACATTCAATTGAAGGGTGATAATATGAATATAAAAGGTTTACTTGAGCTTGCTCTTGAGTATAAAGCTTCGGATATACATTTTACGGTAGGTGTACCACCGATTTTTAGACTTGATGGAAAGCTTATTAAGTTAGAAGAACTTGATCGCCTAATGCCAAAGGATACTGAGCGTCTTGCAAATGAGATTCTTGAAGATGATATGAAAGCTGTACTAGAAGAAATGGGCGAAGTTGACTTCTCGTATTCATTGCTTGGTCTTGGGCGTTTTAGGGTAAATGTATTTAAACAAAGAGGTAGTTATTCAATAGCTCTTAGGACAGTTCCATTAACAGTTCCGACTATAGAAGAACTTGGCTTACCACTAATACTTAAAGAACTTAGTGATAGAAAAAGAGGGCTGATACTTGTAACTGGTCCGACTGGCTCTGGAAAGAGTACTACTCTTGCTGCTATGATCAATCACATCAACAAAACGAGAAACTGCCATATTTTAACACTTGAAGATCCAATTGAATATCTACATAAACATGACAAAAGTATTGTCAATCAAAGAGAAATAACTCATGATAGCAAAACATATGCTAATGCTCTTAGAGCTTCACTTAGACAAGATCCTGACGTTATATTAATTGGAGAGATGAGAGACCTAGAAACTATTTCAACAGCAGTAACTGCGGCTGAAACTGGTCATTTGGTTTTATCTACACTTCATACGGTTGGAGCTGTTAGTACAATTGATAGAATAATAGATGTGTTTCCCGCTAATCAACAACAGCAAATTAAAGTACAGCTTGCAAGTGTTCTTCAAGGAGTTGTATCACAGCAATTAATCAAGAGACAAGATAACAAAGGTAGAGTTGCTGCTATAGAAATAATGATTGCAAACTCTGCAGTTAAGAACCATATACGTGAAGGTAAAACGCATCAGATTATAAATACTCTTCAAACTGGTCGTAAAGACGGAATGATAACTATGGATACATCTCTTGTTGAATTATATAAAAATAAACTTATCACTTATGAAGATGCTATTTCATATGCAGTTGATAAGGATATGATTGCTAGAATGATTTAAATGAAAATAATGCAGATGAGTAGGTGAATTTATGGCGTCGTTTTACTATGTTGGTAAAAATCAATCTGGAGAAAATGTAAAAGGAACTATGGATGCTGATACTGTAAATGAGGTTTCAGTTGCACTTAGACGACAAAACATTTTTCCAATAAAGATAGCCAATGAAAACTCTACAGGTAGAGATATAAAATTTAGACCTAGATCAAAAAGTATAAAGGTTAAGGATTTAACTATTTTCTGTAGACAGTTCCACACCATAATAGGAGCTGGAATTTCATTAATAGAATGCCTTGATATATTACGAAAGCAAACTGAGAATAAAACGCTTGTATTAATAATCGATGACATGTATGAGGAAGTCCAAAAAGGTGTGACTTTATCTTCATCAATGGATAAACATAGCAAAGTTTTTCCAGATATACTTAGAAACATGGTTCGATCAGGTGAAGTCTCTGGTCAGTTAGATATTATCATGCTTAGGATGGCCCAGCATTTTGATAAAGAAAATAAAATCAATAATAAGATAAAGAGTGCCATGATTTATCCGATAATTCTTATATCAGTTTCAATTGTAGTAAGTTTAATACTATTAACTCAGGTTCTTCCTGGTTTTATAGATATGTTTAGTGGTTTTGGTGTGGAACTTCCGCTTCCAACAAAGATACTTATAGTTGTAGGTGATATTGCTAAGAAGTATTGGTATATACATTTAACTGTTATAGGATTGACAATTATTGGATTCACAAGATTTATAAATACATATGATGGACGACTTAAGTTTGATGATTTTAAGCTTTATGTCCCTATCATTGGTCCAGTAAATAAAAAGATAGCAACGTCAAGGTTTGCAAGAACACTTTCAACTATGCTTGCAAGTGGTATACCGATTATAGATGCTATGGAACTTGTTATAAAGGTTATTGGAAATCAAGCAGTTTCAAAAAAACTAGAAGAATCGGTAGAAAGAATAAAGAAAGGTGAAGGAATTGCTGACCCTATAAGTAAGGTTGGTGTTTTTCCACCAATGATCATATCCATGATAAAAATTGGTGAAGAAACTGGTTCACTTGATTCATTACTTGAAACAAGTGCAGATTTTTATGATGAAGAGGTAGAACTTTCTATAGATGGTATGGTTGCATTAATTAATCCAATTATACTTCTAGTCATGGCATTTGTAGTAGGTGGAATCGTTATGGCAATCGCACTTCCAATGTTCGATATGTATAACCATATCCAAGTATAGTTATTAATAGCTAATAGGTCATATAGATCAAGGCTAATAATATATAAATATGATAATTTTTAATTATTAAAGGGGAGGAAGAAAAATATGTTTAATTTTATTAAAAAGAAAATGAACAAAAAAGGATTTACACTAGTTGAACTTCTAGTTGTAATCGCAGTATTAGGTATTATCGCAGGTATAGCAATTCCTAGAATGAGTGGGATTACTGATTCATTTAAGACTAAAGCTGATCAGCAAACTGCAACAAACTTAGCTAGATTAACTGAAGTTAGAATTCAAATCGGAGCAATCACAACTTCTGGTTCCGCTGTAAATGTTACCTTAGATAAGGCTGGATTAGGTGAAGTTTTTACCGATAAACCACAATCGCTTCCTAATGGATTTTTTGTAATAGAAGCAACTGATTCAGAGATAAAGGTTTATACAGGAGCTAATGCAACTGCTAAAACTACTCTTCTGATTACGCGTGCACATGATGGAAAAATAGAATAACAAAAAAAGATGTTTAGCCTAAAACGGCTGAACATCTTTTAAACAATGAATTAATAAGTTTCAAATATGCATTTAAACAAAGCATTTATCAAAAACTTTTATTTAAACTAGGAGCAAGAACATGAATATTATTTTTTTAATACTTGGAGCAATATTTGGAAGTTTTTTTAATGTATGTATATATAGAATCCCAAATGGTAAATCTATAATAAACCCACCATCATCATGTGGAAGTTGTGATCATATACTTAACTTTCGTGATATGGTACCTGTAATTGGATATTTTCTTAACCGTGGTAGATGTAGATATTGTGGCGAAAAATATTCAATTAGATATGCACTTGTAGAACTACTTACAGCAGTATCATTTTTGCTTGTGTATATAAAGATGGGTTTAGCATTTGAAATTTTATTTATACTAGCGATAGTTAGTATGATTATTATTATGATTTTTATTGATCTCGATCATCACATAATACCTGATGGTCTTAATCTACTTATAGGACTTAGTGGTCTAGCATATGGTATTTATAATAATACGTCTATTAAATCTATGATACTCGGTTTTTTAGTTGGTGGAGTTATTATCTTTATAGTTGCTATTATTGGACCTATGGGTGGTGGTGACATAAAGCTTTTTGCAGCACTCGGCATATGGCTTGGACCACTATATACTAGCTTTGCAATAGTAATTTCCTTTATACTAGGTGGTATAATTGGCGTATTACTAATTGTCTTAAAAATTAAGGGGCGAAAAGATCACATTGCATTTGGACCTTTTATAGGTATAGCTGGACTTATGATGATATTATTTGGTAATGAAATAATAAATTGGTATATAACCCTTGTTATATAATGGTGGGATGATATGATTAAAAAACTTTTTACTAGGAAGGGTTATACTCTAGTTGAACTCGTGATTGTTATAGGACTAATAGGTATAATTTCAGTGCCTCTGTTTATGACTTTTACAACAGGGCTTTCTATATTTGAGTCAGAAACAAACTCTAACAGTGACGTTGATGAACTCAGAAGTTTTCAATTAAAATTTAATGAATTTATTCGTTCGCTTTCTGTTGGAGATGTGAAAGTTAAAGGCGGGGACTTAATTATAAATAATAAAGTATATTCATTTAAAGATGGAAATATTATTAGCATAGATCAGACAGATAACAGTGAAATTATTTTATTAAGTAATGTAGAAGCCTACTTGGTTAATAACATTAATTTAATAAATGAAAATGTAACGTATTTCGAACTAGATATAAGTGTTAGGGATCATGATGGAACTTTTAGATCTTCTACATCATATAAAATAAGAGGAGATTATTAATGGCTAAAGACTTATTATGCGTTGAAATAGGAAATAATAAAACTAAAATAGTATATGGCACATTTCATAATAATTTAATAGATGTTAAGTCATACATTATATATTCTAACTCAGATAAAACGTTTAACTATGAAGGTGGACTAAATATTAATGAAGTTTTCCCTCAACTTATGGGATATTTTAAGAAAATGAAGGTGAGAAGAAAAAATACTTATATCACCCTACCTAATGAAAATACTGTAGTTAGGACTAGAGAATTGCCACGAGTAAAGATTAAGGAATTATCTCAAATGATAAAATTTGAGGCTGAACAGTTTCTACCTTATAATATAGAAGAGTTTTATATAGACTTTAAAGTTCTTGAAGAAATAGAGACTGACGAGGCCTTGCTTATAAATACTGTTATAGTTGCTGTTCCAAAAGGTGTAGTTGATGACCATGTAAAACTTTTGGATAAAACAAAGCAAAAAATAAAGGTAATGTCTCCATATACAGATGCTGTAAATAGTTATGCAAGTGCTATGCTAACAAGTGATGATACTAATATAATGATCGCTGATATTGGTGAAAAATTTATAAATATGAGCGTATATCAAGGGGCAAATTACTACGCAAGTATAAACTCAGAAATTGGAGTCAAAAATATAGTTGATATTTTTAGTGCTAAAGAATCACTAGAAACTTCCCTTGCTCATGACGTTCTATTTGGTAAGCTTCAGCTTGATGATATTAAAAATGAAGTTACTTCTAAAACAGAAGATTTTGAAGCTGCGAACATGCTAGATGAAGACATTAAAGATGATAGTTTGGTTGATTTTAATGCTTTAACAAATGAACTTGAAGACACAGATGATGGTATAAGTAAGATGGATAAGCTAAGAAGGCGTATGGAAATACTATCAAATGGACAAGTGGAAATGGATGAAGTAAAAAAAGCTACTCTAAATGAATCTTACTATGAAATTTTTAGAGAGTTAAATAGAATGGTAGACTTCTTTAGAACAAGAAAATTTGGTACCACTTTAGATGTTATATATCTGTGTGGTGGAGGTGCAAATCTAACAAATTTGAAAGAATATTTAGCGAATGTAATTGGTATAGATGTAAAGAGTGTAGATGAGGTAAGACAAAATAACTTAGGAATAAAAGCTGAAGACTATAACCTACTAGTTTCTGCTCTTGGTTCCGCATTGGGCAGGTAATTTATGGATTTTAAAAACATTTTTAATAAAACTAAAAACACTGAAATTCATTCTAATAGTTCTGTTATAAAAGTTGATTATTCATCAAAAAAAATTAATATGTTACCACTGGATTATTATAAGTTGAAACGTAAAAGGCTTATAGTTTTACTAGTGATATTAATGTTTTGTCTGAGTACTGTTTATTTTGCATATTTTTTATATCAAGTTAAAGCATATACGTCTTGGTATGATAAGCAGATTTATTCAATAGAATCTATAGAGGGTTTTTCAGGACTTAACGAACAAATAAGTAAGTTTAGCGAAGAAAGAAACTCTCAAAATCTGATTTTTGATCTTAAGAAAAGAATTGATTCAAAGTCGGAATTGCTTGTTGATATTGAAAAAAACAATAAATCAATTTTATATACAATTTCAACTATTGAAGATGAACTTCCAAATGGAATTATATTTGCAAGTCTTCAAGTTGACTCAGAAAGCGCTATAAATATTAATGGATTTGCAGCTAACAATAAAGATATAGCAATATTAATACATAATTTAAAAGAAACAAATCAATTTGATTCTGTCTTTGTGGATAGCATAAGTTATAATGAACGTGTAAATACTGATAATTTAGCTGAAATTAGCTATGCATTTTCAATTTCATGCAAATTTGGAGGTGTTATAGATGAGACTAAGTAAAAGAGAGCTTTCGCTTCTTGTAATACTTGTCATTATTGGCGCTGTTGTACTTTCATATATATACATATATGAGCCAATAATGATTGAATACAATTTTTCAAAAGAACAATATGAAAAAAAGAGTACAGAGCTTGGATATATACAAAACAATATTATGTCTAAAAATGAAATGGAGATTCTAATACTTAACTTCAAAAATAAAGTATCGGTTTTAGAAAATGCTCTTCCACCCGTTATTCATCAGGAAAGAGTTTTAATGTATATTGATACTGTATTTAAGGATAACGATATTAGAGTTACAAGCACAAGTTTTGATAATGGAAAGAAAAGTGAAGCATCAGATATACTTAATGGCGAAGCGCCAGTGGATGATATTCTTTCAGAATACGAGAAACTCATAAATAACTCATTATCAAATATTGATAAATATAAAGATAAAACTTTTATAGAGGATTCTAAAAAAGAGTATGAAGAATTTATTGTAAACCTGACTTTTGATGGAACATATAGTAATATTAAAAATCTTATGAGCGACATAGAAAGTTATAATAAGAAAATCATTGT
>JBARWW010000353.1:0-1554 GCA_049647005.1 Acidaminobacteraceae bacterium
AATCATAACTATGATTAATGTATAAGAGTATGATTTAAAGTCATTTGGTGTAGCTACTATCTTAGAAATCCAGTAAGTTGGAAATGCTGATGATAGATACTTTACACTGTTTCCCTTAAATAAATCACCAAATGCAAATATTATTAATAAATAATAACAACCAAATCATAATTATAATTAGTGTATAAGCGTATAATTTCAGCTCATTTGGTGTAGCTATTATCTTAGAAATCCAATAAGTTGGAAATGCTGACGATAGATACTTTACACTGTTTCCCTTAAATAAATCTCCAAATGCAAATATTATAAGAAGGTTTAATCCTTTAGCATAAGTTAGCCCTTTAATTTTATCAGTAGCAATACTTGAGAAAACAAGTCCAATAACAATTGATAGCAAAGACGAAATAAACGAGATATAAGCTAGGGTAATAAAATTGATTATATAAATCTGCATTATATAATAATTTATAAATGTATATATCATTGATGGAATCATTATAAAACTCAATCGATTTTTAAGATAACCACTTTTTCCAAGTGGTGTAATGCTCATAAGCTCAACTATCTTTGCATCTTTATCATCAAGCATCATAAATCCCATCACAACGCCGAGCATCATAGGAGTAAACAAAAGTACCATAGATAGTATATATGAATCATACAGAGCAATTTCAAAAGATATATAGCGTTCAATTAAGGGAACTAGAAATACATATAAAAGCCTCATAAGCCCGGCAATCAGAATTGGAGCAAGAAATAATATAAGCATCATTGGTTCACGTATTAATTGTTTAAAATCACTTATGAAAAATCTTAGTCTATTCATTATTTACCTCCATAAACTATTCTCTCTTCAAATTTTGAAACAGTATATCTAAGTAATAGTAAATTTACTATAAACATATAGATAAGCTGTAAAATTGATTCTAGATGATTTACCCCATGGTAAGAGAAATATATTAATCGCAGCAGTGAAATTGTTGGAAATATATTTAACGCTACTAGCGAACTAAACTTTATAAGTAGAAAACATGGAAGCAAAAGAATTATTGCATATGGCACCATTTTGACGAAAAACTCATTTACACTCCTAGACTTTGTTACTATAACAATACCTATTAGAGTAAAAAATATTGATGTAAGTAGAGTTCCAAGTATCATGTAAGTGTAGTTAACTGGCCCCCTATAAGTCAGTAACGATATAAGAAGTGCTGCAGCTATAGATATACTCGCAAGAGATAAAAGCTTACTGAGTATATATTCTATACTTGTAAGTGGTGTAACTAAAATTGAACTTAGTACACCTTGTTCCTTTTCAAGAAGTATTGTTCCACCTATAAAAAATAATCCAAGAATTGATGGATCAGAAAATATAATAAATGGTAGAACATATATAACATACTCACTTGGTAATTGACTTATTAATAATAGATATAAAACACTAATTATAATATAGATGCCATAAAAACCTTGTTTAAATTCAAATATACTATCAGCAATATATGCTTTTCTTATTCTATTTATAGAGATTTGATCTGAGTTTTTCATCATAAG
>JBARWW010000354.1:0-7394 GCA_049647005.1 Acidaminobacteraceae bacterium
TTTCAAATATCTCTCCAACAATCTTTAAATTATCATTTTCTCCATAAAATCTACCTTTTACTGTGAAATTATGAATTTTATCGCTATTGTCTTTAATTCTTATATTTTCGAAAAAAATATTCCTATCAAATTTTTCAAGCTTAGATTCTACATTTTCAATAAATTCTTCATATTTATTGAAAACTACAAACTTTTCGAAAAATTCTTTCATCAAATATGTTTTCCTAGCATCATTTAGAAGTATCTTTGATAACTCATCTGATAAGAACATCTCCTTAGATTTAAAATCTATAACAAATGAACCTTCATTAAAAATTTGAAAATCTAAAGATTTTTCATAAAATTGTTCAGTCATAATTCACCTTCTAAATTTAATAATATCGTTTGCTAGTTACAATCACATCTAATTACTCATACTAGTCAAATAAAATTCTAGTATGACCACATCTTTCTCTAGATTTTTTGCAATGCTTACACTACCAGAATAATATGTAATCATACTATCTAGCATTTCACGCAAAAACTCTACTTTTAATTTATCTTGATTTATTTTATTTCGTTTTGAACTAATTACAAATATTAACTTATACTCATTTGCATCAACTGATTTTTCCTTAACCGTAACATAAAATTCATCATCAAATCTTGATATATAAACTCGTGTCAATATTGTTTTAAGTATAATAATAAGCACTTTATATGGATTATAAAATTTATATTTTTCTAACTTAATATCTGAATATGGAATGAATTTAATATTTGAATCTAAAAACTCTTTTTCACCATACTTATCCAAAATATCATTATTTGATTTAAGAACACTATTTAAATCCTTTTCCAGGTAATCAAATTCAAAATATTTATAACTTGATGGTAAAATGCTCAAAACATCACTCATAATTTCTTCCATAAAATTAATGTTTTGCAAAACACTCTTTATATCATCTTTCACTTCTATAGAGCTAGTGTATTTTTTTGAATATTTAAGTATTATTCCTAAACACTTATTTACTACAATCGAATCATTTTTACTAGACTTTAATTTTTCATCATTAATCTTCAAAAGTTTTTGATAGAGAACATTCTTTTTTTCAATTGATGTTCTAAGCCTAATATTATCCGTTTTCATATTATAAAATTCTATAGCTTCCCAAATAATTCTTTTGAAATCAGCCTCTAGATCCCATGGTTTAGTTATAAATTTAAATATATTTACTTGATTTATAGTTGCAAGAATTTGAGGCAGTTGAGTGTAGCCCGAAAGTACAATTTTTATAATATCAGGATATTTTTCCTCCACTATTTTCATTAATTCAAGACCATTCATCTGAGGCATTCTCATGTCTGTAACCAAAACCTCAACTTCATTTTTCTTTAATTCCTCAAGAGCATCTTTAGCACTTGAGACAAATATTTTATTATATTCTTCTTTATGTAGCCCTCTTTTTAATGAACTTAATATATTCACTTCATCATCAACAAACATAACCGTTCGTTTTACATTATCGTTATCCATAAAATCACCTCAACGACTTATTTTTTAAAATTTAAAGATTACTCAAATTTGAAGACTAGACTCAAAATCTGCTATAACTTGACTTAATAAATCCGAATCTATATTTAGTTCTTCAAGTACTCTCAAATTAAGACTTGTAGAATTAGTTTTACTATCTACAAGTTTCCACGAATAATAATTAGCAATATGAACTACTTGAACTAATTCTTTATTTATTATATGTTCATTTAATGGATCATGATGATACATAGCAGCTTCTACTATAGGTATAGGTATTTCCCACCAGTTGAGTAGATATCCACCTATTTTTTGATGATCAACTCCAAGAATTTCTTCTTCAATAATATAAGTTTCCACATTTTCTTCTTCAGAACGCCTGATAATTTCGTCATATTCTTCTTTAAAAAATTGAAGTATAATTACTCTACCTACATCATGTAATAGTCCTGCAGATGCATACATATTTGGAACTTTCTTGTATAGACATTTCTGATATATCACATTCATAAGTTTATTGGATATATTGACATGCGACCACAATTTATCTTTAACTTCTTTATTTCCAACAAAGTTGGTGAATATAGCATTACTAAGCACTATATTTTTTACATTTGTTAATCCAATATACATAATAGCCTGTGAAATCGAACCAGTTTTTGCTCCATAAAAAGCAGAATTGGCAACTCGAAGGATTCTAGATGATATTGATTGATCTTCTTCAAGCTTTTTAGAAATTAGATCAACATTCGCATCATTTTCAACTAAATTGCAAAGTTCTGTATATAGATTTGGAACCGTTGGTAACTCATCTACATTATTAATTAAATTTAGTAAATTTTTATTTTTTAAAATTGACTCAAGTTCAAACAGTCTATCTATAATTCCAATAAGCTCTTTATTATCCCAAGGCTTAAACAAGTATATCTTTGCCAGATTATCTTCTAATGCATTATATATTTTATTGTTATCTGTATATCCACTAAGTGCAACTCGAAGAGTCAATGGATACAATGATTTAACTTCTTTAAGCAATTCAAATCCATCCATTTCAGGCATTCTTATATCCGTTATAAGTAATTCAACTTCTTGTTCTTTCAATATATCAAGCGCCTCTTTAGCACTATTTGCAAAGTTAACCTCATAATCAGAATGAACAAATAATCTTTTTAAAGCACGAAGTATTTGCTTTTCATCATCTACGAACAGTATTCTTTTGACCATAGGTTCCTCCTATAAACAGTTTATATCAATTTATGATACCCATTATCCAAGTTAAAATACCAAATTATATCTCTATTTAAACAATAATCTATTTTTCGAAACTATACTAGTAAATATGTCCTTTTTTCAGTATAAAGACTAAATTATAAGTTATTTTCATTATATCAAATCAAAATTAGCTAATCTCCTTATATTTTATAGGATCGCAAATTGAAAAAGACGACTTTTCAATTTAACAAAGTCGTCTTTTTCTTATAATATATTTAATAATATCTATCTATATTTCTATTGTACTAATTCTTCAATCTTTCCAATTATATATTCTTTTAATTCTACATCATCAATAGTGACAGTTTCATCTACCAGCGATGGTAAAACTCTAAAGAAGTTAATAGCAAGAGTGTTACTTGCTTTATCAAGGTAACTAATATCCATATGTCCAGGAAGAATAACTAAATTTACAGTTTCAATCTCTTTATCTGTAGCAATTGCTTTAACTTCTGCATCTAAATTTAGTACTTTAAGTGGAGTAAGCATTGTCATGGTATACTCAGGATCTTCTAACATCCACATGTTATTGTTCCAAAATCTACCCTCTTTTTTACTTTCAGGTCTAAATATTTCTCTATTCGAAATAGCACTTAAAGCTCTTCTTACAGATTCTCCGTCAAACTCATCTGAGTAACAAGCTTTCATATTTGCATTGTCAGCTATAGTATAAAGAAATTGTTCGCCAACTTTCTCTCTCTCACTTGTAGCTTTCCAGTAATATAACATACTCTCAAGTAAATCTAAATTAATTTTGATATTTTTTATCATGTTTCTCACTCCTCAATTTTTAAAACTCAACCACTCTCTAAATTATAATCAAAATATGTAATTTTTGAAACACTTTTTTAATAAATAATCATAATAATATTTTTATGGTTAAATTTTATCACTTAATATGTTTACAAACATTTAATAAACATGTATAATGAATGAAATTTGATATTAACGTATGTTGTAGAGGCTGCGAGCTGTAAAAAGTACCGTAAAGGGAAAGGGACACTCGCCGAAATGAATTTTTACTTTAAAAAATTTGTTGGGATTATGTTTAATAAACATAATACTGTCTTCGTAGTTTGCCCAAAATTACGATTGAGGAGCTACATCATACCGGGTAAAAGGAACGTAACTTTTAAAGTTATGCGTATTTTAGGGTGCCTTTTACTCTGAAATACGCATTTTTTTTATTAACACAACAAAGCTTCGAACTTTAAATTGCTTCATCATATTTATATGAAGCAATTTTCTTATTAATAACGAAGTTGTTGCTGATGAAATAGACCTATCTCAGCATGTTGTTTCAAGCCCTATGATACACAAACACTAGGAGGAACAAGCATGAATCTACATGGCACAATGAAAACAAACGATATGGGGAATCTTGAAATAGGTGGAATAGATACTGTAAATTTAGCTAAAAAATATGGAACACCACTTTATGTATTTGATATTTCACACATTAAAAATAATATTAGTAGATACAAATCTGGATTTAAACATTCAAAAATAGACACTGAAATTATATATGCTTCCAAAGCATTTTTAACTATAGCCATGTGTAAACTTATCGATTCAGAAGGTTTATCACTTGATGTTGTTTCAGGTGGAGAGTTGTATACGGCTAAAAAAGCTGGTTTCCCAGCAAACAAAATTTACTTTCACGGTAATAATAAGACAGTTGAAGAATTACTTTTCGCACTAAATTTTGGAGTAAACAAGATTATAATTGATAATGAATTTGAACTTGATATGCTTGAATATCTTTGCACTGAGCTTAACAAAAGTATTGATGTAATGTTTAGAGTTAATCCAGGTATTGAAGCACACACACATGAATATATTCAAACTTCCAAAAATGATTCTAAATTTGGTATTTCAATTTACTCAGAAGATATATGTAAACTAGTAAACAAAGTAACTGATAGCTACTATATGACACTTAAAGGTTTTCACTATCACATAGGCTCACAGATACTTGAGAGTTCATCATATTCTAAAGCTATAGAAGTTATGGGCGAATTCATTAAAAACGTTAAGGACGACTGTGGGTACGTTACAGAGGAACTTAATATGGGTGGTGGATTTGGAGTTTACTACTCTGAGCAAGACAGCGACTTTGATATAGAGGGATGCTTAAATAACGTTTTGCTTTCACTTTACGAATACTGCACAAGTAACAAGCTTAAGATACCTAAAGCTTTAATAGAACCCGGTAGAAGCATTGTTGCTAACGCTGGTACCACACTATATAAAGTTGGAGCAACTAAAAAAACTTATGGTGGGAAAACATTCATATTTGTTGATGGTGGTATGACTGACAATCCAAGAACAGCGCTATACGATGCTATTTATGAAGGTGCTATCGCTAATAAGATTAATGATGAATGTACCGACCAATATACAATTGCAGGTAAATGTTGTGAATCAGGCGATATAATCATAAAGAATATAATACTACCTGTGGCGGACAAAAATGATATAATGGCTATTTTTTCAACTGGTGCTTATAACTATAGTATGGCTAGCAACTATAACAGACTTAGAAAACCAGCCGTAATATTTGTGGAAAATGGAAAGTCAAAAGTTGTTGTAAAGCGAGAAACATATGAAGATATTATAAGAAACGACGTAATTTAATTTAAGGGTGGTAAGAATATGAATATTAAAGTTTTAAAATACGGTGGTTCATCCGTTGAAAATATAGATAAAATAAAGGCAATCGCAGAAAGACTTATTGCAAGAAAAGAGAATGGAGAATCCATAGTAGTTGTTGTTTCGGCAATGGGAAAGACTACTAATAATTTAATTTCTATGGCAAAAGACGTATCTAACTCTCCTGATGCAAGAGATCTTGATATGCTATTATCTACCGGTGAGCAGATTTCTATATCTCTACTAAGTATGGCAATTAAAAATCTTGGACATGAATCAATATCATTAACTGGTGTTCAAGCTGGTATAGAAACAAGTAAAACTCACAATAAAGCAAGAATCAATACTATAGATAAAGATGTAATACTTGGACATCTATCAAATAATAAAATTGTAGTTATAGCAGGTTTCCAAGGTGTTACTCCTTGTGGTGAAATAACTACACTTGGTCGTGGTGGCTCAGATACTACTGCAGTCTCAATCGCAGCTGTGCTTGAATCTGATTGCGAAATCTATACGGATGTTGACGGTGTTTACACTATAGACCCAAGACTTCATCCTAGCGCAAAAAAAATTGATTTTATTTCTTATGATGAAATGCTTGAACTTGCATCTCGTGGTGCAAATGTCCTTGAAACTAGATCAGTTGAGATGGCAAGTAAGTACAATGTTCCAATACTTGTAGCATTAAATACAGGAGATGTACCAGGTACAATTATAAAGGAGATGAAAGATAATATGGAAAATAAAGTTGTAACAGGTATGTCACTTGACGAAGATTGTTTAATGGTATCTCTAAATAATGTTCCTTACGCAGGAAAAAACATCTCAAACATCTTTGCAAAACTTGCTAAAGAAGATATATACATTGATATGATTAGTCAAACAGCTCCATTTAATAGCTTTGTTAATATTTCATTTACTGGCAAGGAAGATGACAAACACAAAGTAAAAGCTGTTGTAGAATCATTTATCGAAGAATTTCCTACTATAGACTATACTCTGGATTCATCTGTAGTTAAGTTAAGTGTGGTTGGTATTGGTATGATTAGTCAATCTGGTGTTGCTGCTGCTTTATTTGAAATTTTGTCAGATAACGATATCGACTTCTTCCAGGTTACAACATCTGAAATCAGTATTTCTTATACAATTAATGATTATGATAAAGAAAGTGCAATCAAATTATTCGCTGAAAAATTTGATTTATAATTCTAAATCATTATATAATTTGCTAGGCCTCTGTATATAATCTCGGCAGGGGCTTTTCTTTTTTTATTCAAGAAAGCTTTGTGTTTTGAAGGGCTTCATTAATGGTATAATACTAATGAAGAGTTCACAACGGAGGCGCATATGAGCATAACAAATCAAAAAACGCATACAATTGAAAATTTTTATAGTTCTCTAAGATTCATTAGATTATTTTCTAAAGGGGTATTTAATAGAATCGATAAATCACTCAGTCCAGAAATCATAATTCAACTTTATAATTTTAACGAAAAACTCAATTATACAACAGTACCAAAGCATAAACTTTCTGATGAAATGAGTAAAGAACTCGACACTATCATTAGTATATTACCAAATAAAATGCATGACCTTAAGTCACTTGATTCAAATCGTATAAATTTAAAATCGATTACAAATAAATTAATAAATAAGAAAAACTACTTTGAGGGTAAAGATGTATTTTCTACTGCCTTTTATATGGTTGATGATTATCTAATCTCTATATTATCTGTATTTGACAGCGAGAAACTTAATTCTTACTATACTTTAAATGGAAACACCGAAAACGAAACTCCAATTTCTCTACCACATGCTGTAATTAATGAATATATTGATGATCTTAATAAACTACTCTATCATTACCAGCAAAATGATGTATATGATGGACTTGATTTTAATGAGACCATTAGACGTGGGTCAAAGAAGTTACTAAATGTACTTGGAAGTAACA
>JBARWW010000355.1:0-8026 GCA_049647005.1 Acidaminobacteraceae bacterium
AAAGAAGATATTAATTTTCAAATTATGGGTGTTGTTGAAGAATGTAAAGTTACAGTCGCATTCCCAAGCACTAGTGTATATTTTGAAAATAAAATTAAAACAGTTTCTACAAATGAAACTTTGCAAAAGTAATTTATATTTTAATTTAAAGTTTTAAATATAGGCCTATAAAAATTGAAAAAAGTACTGTAGTAAAGTGGTTATTATCCACTTTACTACAGTACTTTTTTATTTTAAAATAAATATTTATAAAAATTTCCCCTAAATAGTTGAACTTACTTTAAACAGCACTTCTTATATTTCTTTCCACTTCCACAAGGACATGGATCATTTCTTCCAATTTTGTCACCTTTAACTACTGTTTTAGTAGCCATGTAAGTCTTCTTGATTTCTTTTCTTTTCTCTTCAGTAAGGATATCATCCCATCCTTCAAGAGTATATAGCCACTCAGCAGTAGCATCATGCATATTGTAGAATAATTTCTCCCACTCAATTGTAGAGTCAAGAAGAGTAGTTTCTTCTAAAGATTCCATATCAAGTTCTTCAGTAAGTGAAGTATTAATTCCATCTAGGAAACCAGCAAAAGTTATGCTGTCCATTCCAAAACTTTCAGCTAAATCCTTAACAGTACCTTCTAACTTAGTGTTTTTAGTGTTTAAAATAACCTCGTAAATTTTTTGCTCTTTACCAAGATATTCTTTCCAAAATTGCTCGTAATTTGGCTGATTATAACTCTCTTCAGCGATTTCTTCCCATTGTTTGTATAAACTCATGATTTCACCCTTTCATATATCGACTAAACGATTTTGTAAATTTAAATATATGTTAATTGCCGTAGCATTTAAATCTTATTTAGAACCATGTAATTATATCATAAATGCTTCTTATGTACAAAAATATAAAATATGCGTCAATGTATATTAATTTAATTGATATGAAATTAATATAACTTAAAGTATAATATTTATAAAAGAACTATTAGTATAAAAGGAGAATTAATATGGATTATAAAGATGTAATAGAAAATGCAAAAAAGAATATTGGAATTTACTGTAATGTCTGTCCAGAGTGCAATGGTATATCATGCAGAGGCAAAATTCCAGGTGTAGGTGGAAAGAGTACAGGCGTTGGTTTTACACGTAACTACGAGGATATAAGAAAAGTAAAACTTAATATGGACACTTTTTATGATTTTAAAGGTGTAGATACAAAATGCCAATTATTTGGACGTGAATTTGATATGCCTGTATTTGCAGCGCCAGTAGGTGGAGTTCAGCTGCACTATAGTGATTTATATAATGATCTTAGCTACTCTGAAACTATCGTAAAAGGTTGTATGGACGCTGGTACGCTTGCATTTACAGGTGATGGTGTAAATGATGATGTATTTAAGGGAACTCTTGAAGCTATTCGTAGACGTGGTGGAAGGGGTATAGCTACTATAAAACCTTGGTCAAAAGAAGAGGTTCTGCTAAAGATTAAAATGGCAGAGGAAGCTGGAGCACTAGCAGTAGCTATGGATATAGATGCGGCTGGTCTTAGTATACTTGCAGCTCAAGGAAAAGCAGTTTCACCTATGGGTATAGAAACTATAAAAGAATTTGTTAATTCAACAAAATTACCATTTATAATAAAAGGCATTATGACTAAAAAGGCAGCTCTTCGAGCTGTTGAAGCAGGAGTCTATGCAGTTATAATATCAAACCACGGTGGAAGAGTATTTGATGAAACAGCTTCTAGTATGGAAGTGTTAGAAGAAATTGTAGAGGCAGTGGATGGAAGGATCAAAGTCTTAATTGATGGTGGATTTAGAACTGGTCTAGATGTATTTAAAGCACTAGCACTAGGCGCTGATGGCGTACTTATAGCTAGAACATATGCCATAGCAGTTTATGGTGGCGGAGTAGAAGGTGTTATATCATACACAAAGAAAATTAAAGCTGAACTTGAAAATACAATGATTATGACTGGTGCTTCAAATATATCAGAAATTGATAGCGATAAAGTAAGGTCACCATTTAATAAATAGAGTAGAAGTAAAATACAAACAAAGTAGACTTATAATAAGTGACATTAGAAAAGATTAGCTAATTGCTAATCTTTTCTGCTATATATTTTTATTAAAAATTCAAAGTTATCCACATCCTGTGGATAAAATGTGTATAAATTTCAGAATATTATGAAGTTAATAACATTAAATTTAAATATATCTGAAAATTCACACTCAAATGGGGTATATGTAATATATAAATTCTAAAAATACATATAAAGTGAAGGGGATGAACGTATGTTTTTAAAAGGTAAGGTACTTATTGCACAAAGTGGTGGTCCAACTGCAGTAATAAACCAGTCGCTAGTAGGAGCTGCCTTAGAGGCAAGAAAATTTAGTCAAATTACTAAAGTTTATGGAGCTCTTAGAGGAGTTGAAGGTATAATTAATGAAGATTTTCTAGATCTTACTCAAGAGACGACACATAATCTAGAGCTTGTGGGTAAAACGCCATCATCGGCACTTTTATCAACAAGGGTTAAACCAGATGAAAAGTACTGCAAGGAAATGTTCAAAGTTATGAAAGCACATGATATTAGATATTTCTACTATATAGGTGGTAATGATTCATCAGAAACACTAAGAATTATAAAGGAAAGTGCAGTAGATGCAAATTATGAATTTAGGGCTATACATATACCTAAAACTATTGATAATGATTTAGTTTTAAATGATCATACTCCAGGTTATGGCTCAGCTGCAAGGTTTGTAGCTTCTGCCTTTAGTGGAGTTAATTTAGACAATAGAAGTATGGGTGGTGTATTCATTGGTGTTGTAATGGGAAGACATGCTGGATTTTTAACGGCGGCTTCGTCACTTGCACAAAAGTATCCAAGTGATGGACCACATCTTATATATATGCCAGAACGAACATTTTCTATAGAGAATTTCTTATCAGATGTAAAGGAAGTATATGATAGACTTGGTAGATGTGTAGTTGCTATATCTGAAGGTGTAGTAGATGAAAAAGGAAATCCTATAATAGCTAGTCTGATAGAGGAAAATGAGAGTGATCAACATGGCAATATACAGCTCTCTGGAAATGGAGCGCTTGGTGATAGTCTAGCAAGATTAATAAAAGAAAAACTTGCTATAACAAGAGTTCGAAGTGATACTTTTGGTTATCTTCAAAGATCTTTCCTAGGTTGTGTGTCTGATGTAGACCAAAGGGAGGCTAGAGAAGTTGGTGAAAAGGCGGCGCAATACTCTATCTGGAATAATGTTGATGGATCGATTGCTATAAAAAGAACAGGGTTTTATTCTGTTGATTACAACTTAATTGATTTGTCGCAGGTTGCGGGTAAAACTAGAGTTATGCCAGATGAATTTATTAATAAAAAAGGTAACCATGTAACAGATAAGTTTAAGTTTTATCTACGACCACTTATTGGATCTGGGTTCCCAGAAGCCCATCAACTAAGGGCTATAAAAGCTCCAAAACTTCTAGGTGACTAGAGAATGTGACTTGTTCATATTATTTTCATTAACATATGGTATAATGTAAAAAAAATGAGGTGGTGACTATAATGAGAGCACTAGGAGATAATTTTTTAGAAATAGTAGAAGATGGGCCACTTAAAAAAGAGCTGGCAATATTTGAAGCAAATATTAAAGAAAGAACTGCTCAAATTAGTGGAGTTGAAGTTAATTATTATTCCTTTGGCATGGGTGATAAAACCTTATTACTTCTTCCAGGTAGTACTGGTAAATCTATAACTTATTTTAGATATCTTGAAGCACTTGCTAAAGAGTATAAAATTATAACTCTTTCCTACCCAATTGTTACTGGTATGGAACATATGTTAGAGGTTATAGAGGGATTACTTGATTATGAAACAATAGAAGAATATTATATATTTGGACAGAGCTTTGGTGGTATGTTAGCCCAGATTATAGCAAAGAGAAATAAAAAAAATGTTAAAGGTATTATACTTGCTCATACAAATACTTTAACTAATCAAATTGATAAAAAACTTGTTAAAAAGAATATAGCAAGTGTAAAAACCTTTAAAAGATCTATTAATGGTTTTTCATACGGTCGATTTAGAAAAAACTTTGCAAAGAGAATATCAAAAGGTGTAAACATGGCAGATATAGATAATAAAGCTTTTTGGAATGATTTTTATGTTGCACTTTTAGTAAATACGGCTAAAGAAGATATGAATTCTCTATATAATTGTTTACTTGAGTTTTGGATAGACTACGCAATTGATGTAGATGAGTTCAAAGGTTGGAAGGGTAAGGCTCTTATAATAGAAGCTGAAACTGATCATATATACAACATGCCTGAAAAAGAGCAAATGAAAGAATTGTTTAAAAAGCATGAAACGTATGATTTTGCAGGTAGTAGCAATATGGCGATAGTTAAAAATCGTGAATTGCTACTTGAAAAACTGGTTCTATTTATTAGAAATAATTAGTAAAAAATAAGTTTATAATTAATTAATGTGTACGTAAAAGATGTTGATAAGACATCTTTTATGTATTTTTTTTGTAATATTAGCGATAAAGGTTACCTTAATATATAATTTTTGTCAAAATTGAACTGATAAATCATCAAGATGAAATTAACTTCATTTAATAAAAGAGGTATTAATTAATTTTAATTTACTAAGAGTTAAGATTTGAATACAAATGACTCTAAAGAATTGTTATGGAAATTTAGACATGCTAACATAAATATATAATTAGATATATATACTAACTCAGGAAAAATTAGTTTGAAGTAAACTATGAAAACGAAAGCACCAAGTGATGATTAGCACACAAATTATAGGAAGCAAGAAGGAGGTAAACATGGTTCAATTATTCTTAGGATTAAATATATTTGCATATTTTATACTGTTTTTCATAATTGCAATACTGATTGTGACTGTACATTTATCATTAAAAATTAGAAAGAAATACAATGTTATTATTAAGGACTTAAGTGATAAAGACAATAAACGCGAAGGTGTATTTGAAACTAAAATGTTAAATAACATTGTATCTGATTATGGTGATGCAGTTGAAAATAACATTGTTGAAATCAATACAGAAGCACTTATAGAAAACAATATCCACATAAGTCTTCACAGGGAAATTATTGGTGAGAGATTTGTAAATAAGTCAACTTCACTCATGATTGTTCTTGGATTGCTTGGTACATTTTATGGTTTAACATTATCAATTGGTGATATTGTAGTTTTACTTACTACAACATCAAACTCAGTTGTTGGAGATGTTAGTGGTATAACTACTGGTTTAATAGGTGCTGTTCAAAGTATGAGTGTGGCATTTGTAACATCTCTATTTGGTATAGCATCTTCAATTGTAGTTCACCTAATTAGTGTATTGCTTCATTTGGGTGAGATGAGAGAGAGAGTTATGATTGGTATAGAAGAGTACCTTGATAACTATGTTGGAAGAATAAAAGATACAAGTGATTTAGATACAGATATTGATGGAAAGTTAAAGATTGAAGTTAAGCTTGATGAATTAAGCTCTTCTATTGAAAGAAGCATAAATAAGCTTGCAGATACTTTAGGAGACAAGCTTTCAAATTCAACTGAGCAAGTTGCAAAAGCATCTACAGATTTATCATCAGTACTTGGATCATTTGATAATAGTGTAAATAAATTCTCTGAAAACGTAACTGACTTCACAGAATTTAATCATCATCTTAAGTCAAATATTCAGCGTATGAGTTTAACATTTGATGATCATAATAACGAAATGAAAACCCAGATAATAGACATTAAGAAAATCAAAGGTGATAATGCTAATAAGACTTCTATAGACAGAAAAGAATAGGGGTGACTTATGAAAAATAGATACAGGAAATATAGGGTAAGTAACGAAGAGGAGAACTTTTGGCCAGCATTTACCGACCTGATATCAACGATTGCATTAATTCTATTTTTCCTTATGTTAATTATTTATATCAATAATATAGTAACAGGAAAAAATTTGGAATTTGCAATTAAGCAAGTTGAAGATACGCAGAAGAGACTTGAGGCTTCAAAGGCTGAAATATCTCAGGCTGAAAACCAACTAAGATTATTAAAAGATGATCTTGAAATAACGGCAGCGGAAGTTTTAGATGGAGAAATTGCACTTAAAATGTCTCAGGATGAAGTAGATAAGCAAAAAGAGATTATTGCTGAGAGTAACAGAGAACTTGGAGAGCTTAGATCGAAGCTTCAAGGGATTGCGGTTCTTAGATTATCAGTGCTTAGTGATGTGAAAAAATCAATTGAAGGTAAGCTTGGTAAGAGAAATGAACAAGGAGAAGAACTAGTTCTTATTAATTCTAATGGTAATATTGTAATTAATGAGGGGCTCGTGTTTGAGTATAACTCTTATAATTTGAAAGCTGAGGGCAAACAGTTGCTTTCAAAATTAGCAGATGCATTTGAGGATGTACTTGATGACTCAAATACCAGAGCCAATATAGATGCTATTAATATTCAAGGACATACGGATTCTCGTGGTGATTCAGAATACAACAGAGACCTTTCAACAAAGCGAGCGACTGCTGTAATTAATTATCTAATGCATGATAACACTAATTTAGAAAATAAATACGGTAAGTATTTCTTAGCTGGAGGATACTCAGAATTTAGACCAGTATCATCTGCAAAGACAGAAGCAGCTTATTCGTTAAATAGAAGAATTGAGATTAGTGTAATTCTAAAAGATGCTAGTATTCAAGATGTTATTGATGAGTATTTAGAAGAATCACAGAATATATTTGATAACTAAAATTTTATAATAGGCAATGTAAATTAAGCAAAGGCTTATTTACATTGCCTATTTTTTTGTTAATTTAACTTGATAATAGTAGAATGTTATTTTGTGAGTGTTTTTTCAATAGATTATATATTTAGAAATTTATATGAATTCTTACCACAATGTAATATAATAATATAAAAAGAAAAATAATAGTATATATAAGTCAGATATAGATCTAAATATAAATATACTTATAGATCAAATAGACAAAGAATTCTATGAAAATCAATATGATAAAACCTTTATATTTGAAAATGATGGTTACTACATTATGCACTATGATCCATTAAAAGAATGGGGTGATGCAAAAAAATCTAGGAATAAGAGAAGGCTTTAACAAAGATTGTAGTAAAATATATGAAAAACATGGACAGTCAAATCTAATAAAGTTTGATACAAGTGATAAAACAACACTAGCTTGGAAAAGAATTATGATTGAGACACTTGATAACAAAGAATTTTATACTGGAGTAGCGATAGAAAATCAGCTATTCTTTGATTCGATAGAAAGTTTTAATGAAAGATTTCTTATAGATCACAACTTAAATATAAGGTTTGGTTATGAGTCCTATGATAGGTTCGGGTCATATTTTAGAGGCTCAAAACTCTTCCGATGAAAAAAATGTATAAACACAAACAAAAAATTAAGAAAGCGAGAGGTAGCCATTATGAGCGCAAATAAATTTAAAGCATTAAATATATCTATAGGAGTTTTTATATCCATAATAATTCTTATTACATCGATTAATCAGTATTCATTTAACCATGAATATTATGATAAAGAGTTTGTTAAAAATGATATAGTTACCGCAACTGGTATGGAAACAGAAGAACTTAAGAAGGTTACAAAAAAAATCACAGGATACATTGGTGGTGTAGAAGAGGAACTTAACCTTGTAGTTAATATAGATAATAAATCACTAGTTATGTTTAATCAAAAAGAAATTAATCATATGATGGATGTAAAATATATATTTTCAGTCCTAAAAGCTATTCGAAGTGTTTTTATAATACTCGTATTACTATTTGTAGTTATGATTAGAAAAAATGAATTGAATAAATTATACTTTAGTAAGGCACTTATGTATAATGGCATATTTACAATAATCCTATTTATAGGATTACTCACTATGATTTATATAGATTTTACTAAGTACTTTGTTAAATTTCATGAAATGTTTTTTACTAATGACTTATGGTTAC
>JBARWW010000356.1:0-2504 GCA_049647005.1 Acidaminobacteraceae bacterium
TACATATGCTGGTAATCTTAAAAACTTAGAAGATGTAGCCTCGCATCCTAATTACACTTTTGTAAAGGGTGATATTTTAGACATAGTTTTACTTGAAAAAGTATTTGAAGGACACAATATAAATTATGTTATAAATTTTGCAGCAGAATCACATGTAGATAGAAGTATAAAATATCCAGATATTTTTATAAAAACAAATATAATAGGAACTCATAATTTATTAGAAGTTTCTAAGAAAAATAATATAAAGAAATTTGTTCAAGTTTCTACTGACGAAGTATATGGTGATTTGGGGAAAACAGGCCTTTTTACTGAAGAAACACCTCTTGCTCCAAATAGCCCGTATTCTGCTAGTAAGGCATCGGCGGATATGCTAGTTAGATCATATTATAAGACATTTGATCTTCCTATTAATATAACTAGATGTTCAAATAATTATGGACCATATCAGTTTCCAGAAAAATTAATACCTCTTATGATAAATAATGCAATACAAGATAAAAAATTGCCTATATACGGTGATGGAATGCAAATACGTGATTGGCTTCATGTCTATGATCACTGCGTTGCAATAAATGAAGTTCTTCATAATGGTGAACTTGGGGAAGTTTATAATATTGGTGGAAATAATGAAAAAGCAAATATAGAAATTGTAAAACGTATAATTGATAAACTTGGAAAAGATGAAAGATTATTAGAATATGTAACTGATAGATTAGGTCATGATAGAAGATATGCAATTGATAATACTAAAATTACTAGAGAGCTTAATTGGAAACCAAGTTATAAGTTTGAAGATGGAATTGTGGAAACAATTGATTGGTATATAGAAAACGCAAAGTGGTTAGATGAAGTTGTAAGTGGTGAGTATCTAGATTTTTACGAAAAAAACTATATGAATAGATAGGTGATTATATGAAAAATTGTTATTTAATAAATTTTGATGAAATTGGTAATGATGAAAATGGATATCTTATTGCACTTGAAGAAAACAAACAGATTCCTTTTGATATAAAAAGAGTTTATTATACACATCGTGTTCCTTGTGACTCTAAAAGAGGTTTTCATGCACACCATAACTTAGAACAGGTTTTAGTGTGTTTATCAGGAAAAGTGATTATGAAATGCTTTGATGGGTCTGATGAAATTGAGTACTCTTTAGATAGTCCAAACAAAGGAGTATATATAGGACCGATGGTATGGCATGAAATGTATGGTTATACTGAAGAAACAGTCCTTATGGCTGTAGCGTCAGATTTATACAAAGAAGTTGACTATATACGAAGTATGGATTTATTTATGGAGTTGGTCAATGATGAAAAATGATATTATTATTAGGAAATTAGAGACTTCAGATGCGGTGCATATTCTTGATTGGATGAATGATGAAGATATTATGAAAAATTTTAGAATAAATAAAAAAAATTGTAATATGGATTCGGTTCTCAAATTCATAAATGACTCATATAATGATGAAAATATTCATTTTGCAATAAGTGATTTAAGTAATCAGTATATAGGTACTATAAGTCTTAAAAACATTAATTTAGTAAATATGAATGCAGAATATGCTATTGTGCTAAAAAAAGAATTTCATGGTAAAGGAATCGCAAAGCAAGCATCAAAGTTGATTCTTAAATTTGGATTTGAAGATTTGAAGTTAGAAAAAATTTATTTGAATGTATTAAGTAAAAATGAGAGAGCTATAGAGTTATATAAAAGTTTAGGATTTAATTATGAAGGGACTTTTAAGAAACATGTAAAAATTAAATTTAAACTAGAAGATATTAATTGGTTTGCGATGCAAAGAGAGGAATTCAATTATGATTAATTTTTTTGATTTTAAGGCGATGCACTCGCCTATAAAAAAGGAAGTAATGGACGCAATTGAAAAGGTTTATGATTCTAATTGGTTTATAATGGGTGAAGAGTTAACTGAATTTGAAAAAGAATATGCAAAATACTGTGGAACAAAGTATTGCATTGGCGTAGGAAATGGATTAGATGCCCTTACTCTTATTTTAAGAGCATATGATATAGGGGTTGGTGATGAAGTTATAATACCATCAAATACCTATATTGCAACTGCTTTAGCAGTTAGCAATGTTGGAGCTAAACCTGTATTTGTTGAGGCAGACTCGCTTACTTATAACATAAATATAGATTTGATTAAGAGTAAAATAACATCAAATACAAAGGCGATAATGCCAGTTCATCTTTATGGTCAAGTCTGTGAAATGGATAGGATAAATGCTATTGCAAAAGAATTTGATTTAAAAGTTTTTGAAGATAATGCTCAAGCACATGGAGCACGATATAAAGGGAGAGTGACTGGATCATTATCAGATGCAGCGGCAACTAGTTTTTATCCAGGTAAAAATTTAGGTGCTTTAGGTGATGGTGGAGCTATTACAACTAATGATAAAAATATATATGAGAAATTGATTAGTTTGAGAAATTACGGTTCGAAAATTAAATATTACAATGAATATAAAGGTGTTAAT
>JBARWW010000357.1:0-16989 GCA_049647005.1 Acidaminobacteraceae bacterium
GTTCAGCAATTGAACTAATTGTTTCAACTATACTACCAATATCATTTGATTTTTGTTCAAGTACATTAACTGCATTTTCTGTTTTGTTTGTCGATTCATTGTTTTGAATATTAGCAGTTTTGAGATGTGAAACAACTCCAATACCTATATTATTAGACTTCATAGCTTCATCAGTTCTTTTTATCATTTCTTCAATACTTGTAGACAACATCGTAACGCTCTCACCAACAGCTTGAATAATATTTTTACTATCTTCAGCATCCATCGCCTGTTGAGTTGCACCTTCAGCAATCTCATTAACAGCTTTTGAAACTTCTTGTGAAGATATATTGGCATTAGTCGCATTGTTTGCAACTGTCTCAGTTGTAGAAAGTACATTTGAAGTAACATCTTTTACATTGCCTATTAACAAGGATACATTACTCGACATATCATTAATTACATCAGATATTTCAATAAAATCGCCTACGTTTGTTTTAACGTTAACAGATCTAAAATCACCATCTCGTAGTAAATTAAGACGAGTAATTATACGTTTCATATCTCGACTTAAAGTATTACTAAATAAAATCGAGAAAATAATAGCTATAACTATTAAGATAGCAGTCGCACCAAGTAGTTGAATTAATAACTGCTTTGACTCAGTATACAGTTCCTCTTTAGGAAGTGTAACTAGAATTTTCCATTCTTGACTCTCCATTGAAGATACAAAAGCAACTTTTTCTTCATCATTCCATGTATATTCAAAAGTTCCTTCATCATGATTTACTATATAATTTTCTAATTCTGGTATAGGTATTACTTCACCTACTAACTCCTGATTAGCATGTGTTATAGTCAAACCCTCTAAATCAACTAAAACAGGATATCCACTTTTACCAATTTGAGTATCAGTCATTTTAGCAGCTAATGAATTTAAATCTAAGTCTATTGCAAATATACCAATAAACTTTCCATCAAAATCACGTACAGGAATTGCAGCTGATATAACTAAATTTTTATTATTCTCGTCTGCGGTAATATATGGAGCTGTCCATATAAATCCATCGCTATCCCTTGCGCCAGTATACCAAGGTCTAATTGTAGGGTCGTATCCATCAGGAAGAGCTACCTCTGGATATATAAACATCCTCTTATCATCATATGCTACATAAGCATTAAGAACTTCAGGATATGACTCGACATAAGATTTAAAGGCTTTAAACATCCATTCTTTACTCTCATCACTATAATAAGCGTTTTTAACATTGGCATTTCCACCCATTAAATCAACACTTTTCGCATATCCTTCAAAGAAACCAGCTAGACTCTCATCAATTTGATTCATTAATTCAAAACTTGTTACTTCACGGTTACTTTTCATCATTTCAGATGATTGCTTATACATAATCATAGACAGCAATACAAGCGGTATTGAAATTAATAATACAAATATAATTATCAACCTACTTTTCAAATTCATTTTTTTCATAACATCCTCCCCCAACACTAGATAAATCATTTGTAATATATAATCTTGTACATTTAGTAACTATGTATTCACCCCTAAAAGAATGCACATAATTATATTTTTGGTTATCAATGTAAATACCCAAAAAAAAAGTTAGTCAATCATCTTTGTAGCACCTGCCCTTAAGTAATAGCAATTTAAAGCCACTACAAGTATGTCATTCTACACTTATTATGTATGTATACATTAAAAACTTAAAACCACTCTATATAAGTAAAGTGACTAGTCTATTATAATATGAATCCTACATATAATAAAGTTAATATTTATTTATAGTTTATTTAGCAATACTACTCTACTTTATATCTGAGCTCATCTCATCTATCTTTCCTCTAGCTTCATCTAAAGTTACTTTTCCAGCCTCTGTTATAGAATAATACTTACGTATTCGCCCCTCAACTAATACATCCTCAACTTCAAGTAGACCATTCTTTTTCATGCTATGAAGTATTGGAAATAGTGTTCCTGTACTTATCTCGTAACCATGACTTTTTATCTCTTCCATCATCCACGAACCGTATATAGGCTTTTTCTCAGCATGATGTAATATATGAACATGTATAAATGCTAGAAATATTTTCCTTAGTATTGGGTCTTGCATAATGATCCCCCTTATGTTAGTATCGAAGTGCGATATCGAACACCGAAATCGTATTTCGATATCTACAATCAAATGATATCATCTATACAAATTCATGTCAAAACAATATAATATATTTTTTTAGTGTTTTGACTACTTTAAGGAGCTAATATATGAGTCTAATTGAGTTATCTAATATAAATTTAAAATTTAATAATAAGGAAGTATTAAAAGATTTTTCTCTTTCTATAAAGGATGGTGAAAAAATTCTAATCACAGGAAAATCTGGCAAAGGTAAATCTACACTTTTAAAAATCCTGCTTGGATTTGTTAATTTTGATGATGGCAACTTTCACTATAAAGGCGACCTCGTTAATAACCTCTCTTATAGGGATATTAGAAAAGACATTGCATATGTTAATCAAGATGTAACTCTTAGACCAGGCAAGGTTAGCGATGTACTTAAGGAGATAGCTAGCTTCTCAGGTAATAGCTATAAGGGCGAATTTGACTATGAACTTGCAAGTTTATTTGAATTTGACATAGATCTACTTGATAAGGATACTGTTGAACTCTCAGGCGGTGAGCGTCAACGTCTTGGAATTATACTTTCGATTATGCTTTGTCGTGATATATTTCTGCTTGATGAAATTACTTCTGCACTTGATAGAGAGCTTAAGGACAAGGTTGTAGAATACTTCGCAAATTGTAAAGCTAGTGTGATTGTAATTAGCCATGATAGTTGTTGGCTTAATTCATATAAATTTAGAGAGGTGCTACTATAATGAATACGATAAGTTACTTTGGTATATTTTATTTATCAATGCTGATTATTCCAACTCTTTTTATAAATCGAAGTCTAAATATAAAAATGAATACTCAAATTGTAATTTCTGTAGTACGCATGATTTTACAACTTTCTTTAGTTGGTTTTTATCTTCAATATGTTTTTGATCTCAATAATCCTATAATTAATGTTATATATATGCTTCTTATGATGAGTGTTGCTACTTTTTCAATTAAAAAGTCAACTGGACTACATCTTAAAATGTTATATCTACCTATATTAGTGTCTATGGCAGCTCCAAACTTTTTGATGGTATTGTTTTTTAACACTTATGTAATAAACCTTACTAATATTCTAGATGCAAGATACATCATCACTATAGGTGGTATGCTTCTTGGCAATGTACTTAGTGGAGATATAATAGGACTAAACACTTATTATAGAGGTATATCTGATAATATAAATAGAGTAAACTATGATCTTGCACTTGGAGCGACTAGATACCAAGCAACTAAGCCTTACTTTAAAGATGCAATTACCGCTTCCATTAGACCAACAGTTGCTTCTATGGCAACAATAGGACTTGTTTCGCTTCCTGGTATGATGACAGGACAAATTCTTGGTGGTAGTGTTCCACTCGATGCTATTATGTATCAAATAGCGATCATGATTGCTATATATGTAACTCGATATATCAATATCTATGGGGCTATTATCCTATCACAAAAGATGATGTTCGATTCTAGAGATCAGCTTATCCATAGTCTATAGACAAAAAAGGCAGCAGCTTATAAGACTGTTGCCTTTTTTTAACACTTAACATTTTTATTTAACCTGAACTAAGATAAATTAAGTATATAATTAATCTTCTATTTCTCCATATATTTGTTCCATCTGTTGATTAAGTTTAGAGAATACATCCACAATTTCTGGATCAAAATGCTTACCTCTATTAGACAAAATGTATTCTTTGCTTTTTTCATGTGACCACGGAATTTTGTATGGTCTTTTGCTTCTAAGAGCGTCATATACATCTGCCAAGGCAACAATTCTTGCTGCAATAGGAATTTCTTCTCCCTTTTTTCCATGTGGATATCCTGATCCATCAAATTTCTCATGATGACTCAGTGTAACATCTGCAACTAGCTGCATATCTTCGTTATTTTTAACAATATTAAAACCAAATTTTGTGTGATTCTTCATTATCTCAAATTCATCATATGTCAGTTTTCTAGGTGCCAAAAGAATTGAATCTCCAACACCTACTTTACCTAAGTCATGCATAGGTGCAAAAATTTCAATATCATCACAAAATTTATTTGGCATACCTAGATTTTTAGCAATTAGTCTAGAATAGATACCAACTCTTCTCATATGAGCGCCAGTCTCATTATCACGAAGTTCTGCAAGCTCAGCGAGCGATAGGTATAAACGTCTTTTTTCAGTTTGAATATTTGAGAATGAATTTGTTATATTAATAGGTAGACTAACAAAATTTACAATTTTATTATCAAAATTATAAATTGCATTCGTCACAGAATTAATCCACATTATTTTGCCTTCTTTACTACGATTTATGACCGTTCCTTCCCATTTACCTATGTTAGGATCTAGTAAAGAATTCCACAATCCACTAAACAAATCATTATATTTTTCATTAGAATAACCTAAATTTATATATGTATCTATACCTGCATTCAAGGTTCTAGGATTTTTACCCATCATTTCACTGTTACTATAGCCATATAGTTTTTCAAACTCTTTATTTACTTTCAATATATTACCCTCAATATCTGTAATAAAGATCGCTTGCTTAATTGATTGAAGAGCGTCATAATAAAGTTTTCTGTCTTCTTCAATCTCAACAGCTTCGATTATATCAGATATTGTTATCATACACTGATCTTCATCTTCGAAACTTCTAATTTTAAAGACATAGTGTTTATCATTTATCTTATAGTTAAGTGTAATTAATGAAATACTTTCAAAAGCTTTTTCCAACTCAATATAAAAGTTGCTTGGTAATATCTCTGATATGTCCTTTTTAATAATTTTCTTGCCTGCTGGATTAATAAATAAAGGGATTCCACTTCTATTTACAATTACTACTATGTCAGGATTTAAAAAAGGTAGTCTTGCAAGTAGTTTGTTTTCTTCTTCAAGTTTTTTCCTCTTTGTGATATCAAAAACTATTCCTCTAACAAGAGATGCTTTTCCATTGTTATCATATTCAGTAATGGTTCCTCTATCATAAAACCATATATAATCTCCATTTTTTGTTTTGATTCTATACTCAACTTCAAACGCATTTGATTCACCAGTTAAGTGAAGTCTCATATTTTTCATCACATCGTCATAATCACTAGGATGAAGCTTTTCAGTGAAAAACTCAAATCCAATTTCTTTAGGTAATTCTGAGATTGAATAACCAAGAGCAGTTGTTTTTTTACCATCACAAGTTATTTTATTATTTTTGAGATCCCATTGCCACTTACCTAGGTTTCCTGTCCAAGGTGTTTCCATGCGATTCACACTATCCACTTGTTCTGATACTATATAACGATTGCTGGAGAGTTCTTTTACTTTTGAAATTAATTCTTCTTTTGTTAATATGCTATAGTCTATATTTTCATCATTCATATGAACCTCCATCAATTTTATATTCTAAATTTTTTACTATACCTGTATCATACGTGAAATAACAATTAATAACAATCAAGAATAAAAATTCCACCAAACTTTATATGTATTTCAATCGCTCTATCCTAGCTTCTATATAACTAATCTTGGTAACTTACTAATTTTAACTTCATCTAAATATACACTATATCTCTTAATATATGACCAACATACCCATAATACGCATAAATACTTAACTTTAATCAATTTTTCATAAAAAAGTGATTCATTTATACACAAATTAGTGGTAGAATAGATACTATATTAGCTAAAGGAGTGAACTAAATGAGTGTTACAACAATAATAATTCTTGCAGTAATTGTTTTAACTGTCGCGGGCTTTTTCGTACTAAGACACTATAAGAACAAGAACTTAGAGCAATTATACAATCAGGTTTATGAGACATCGAAACAGGTACCTAAACAAAAGAAGATGAGTTTTTTACTACTTATGTTTAGAGAAACAATGCTAGCTTCTAAAAAGAAGACACGCGCAAGTGCTGGTGGGGATAAACTTAATAATCCTAAATATCTTGGCATTCAAATGATGCAAATGACAAAAATTCTTAAGGATAGAGAGAATGTTCAAGATAAAATGATGAAGAGATCACTTACTTTACTTGATAGCTACCTAGTATGGGAAGGCAAAAAAAATGCTGACGCTAAAGCTGAAAAGGCTGCTGAAAAAGAAGCTAAGAATGCTACAAAATTAGCTGCTAAAGAAGCAAAAGATGCTGCTAAATCGTAGAAAGTAATGCAATCAAAAATTAATTTCAAATATTTAATTATGTATAGCAATTTTAATTACCTAATTGATTAAAAACCAAGACCCCTATCTTTCAAATTAATTTTGATAGATAAGGGCCTTTTTTATTTACAATAGGAATTTTGTATTAAATTATTTAATTATACTATTAACACTTATCAAAACCTTTTGCTATTAACCAAATTGGAAATCCTATCTCAAATATTGCACCTGTAGCAAATAAGATCATAGATGCTGATGGCGAAAGTGAGAGTATATTTATTACTCCATATATAATAGTTGAAATATAACCTATAGCTCCGATGAGCATTAATAACTTTGGTGCATTTGAAGTTTTAAACAAGTAAAGGCAAAAGAATGTGCTATAAATTCCAAGTACTAACATGCCTATACTAAAGAACATCTCGTGTGATTGTATAAGCATAGCTGCTTTGTTATCACCGATTATTATAGGTGCAAATAATACACTAATACTACCCACTATAAGTAATAATGCTTCTGCAAGTCTTGAGAAGGCATATCCGAGCATTACTGATTCGTTTTTACTCCTTAATCTAGCATATAATAATAAACCTATCGCTATAACAGCAAAACTGTTTATAAGTTCAAGTAAAACTCCAAGACCTAAGCTTGTAGATGAAAAATCTCCTAGATTTAATGACTCTGTAATAATACTATTACCAATGCCATATGATAGTGTTGCTATAAAAAAGCTAATTCCTGCTGTGATTTCTAATTTTCGTTCTTTTCTTATTGTGTTCATAATACTCCTCCTCTAAAGTTGTTTCTTTCTAGTAATTAAGTTATAATAATCGTAAATTATTGCAATAAAAGGAGTCATAATGCCAAGTAAAAATCTTTCTTATAAAGATCTTCTTAAAAATACACTTAAAAAAATGACCTCATTTTCGGACTTAGAAATTGATGAAATGATTGAAGGCGTACCTGTCACTCACTTTAGTAAGGGAGAACAATTTCTTCGTCAAGGTGATAAACCAAGTGATAGCTACTATGTTATTAAAGGTTGTGTTCGCCAGCTTGCCTATGATGAAAACGGCAAGGAAGTTACTCTTAACTTCTTTACTGAAGAAGAAGATATTAACCTTTTAAGTTTTTCAGATGAATCTGGATTTTCTCGTTACGCTCTCGAGTGTTTAGAAGAAACAACTTTAGTTGTTTGCTCCGACTCTCATGGTGGTGAAGCAGAATCCCCTGACATAGAAAACATGAAACGTATTTTTTTTGAAAAACAATTCGTCACTATGCAAAATTCATTTACTGACTTTAAACTTCAAAAGCCTGCAGAACGTTTTGAAGCTATTATGAAGAGTCGCCCGGACCTAGTTGATCGAGTGCCTCAAAATATTATGGCTAGCTATCTTGCTATAACACCTGAGACCTTTAGTCGTTTTAAAAAGAAATTTAAATCTTCTTGATTACTTAAATATTATTAATTAACTGCTTCTTTTAAGCTTACCTCTTCTCTATAAATCTATAATAGATCATACGAGAAATACTTGCCTTGATTTGAATCAAGTCTAGTAATGTTTTTAATATAATATTGATTTTTTAATATTTTGCTTATAAGCACATACTATAAAAAAAACACTGCAGATTCTCATATGAATTCTCTGCGGTGCTTTTTTATTTTAAGTTTTATTTTTTTTGATTATTGTAAAAAGACTTTCTAAAAAGTGCTAGGCAATAGTATCAATTTCGCGCAAGTAATTTTCATAACTTTTACTCTGCATAATAGCTACAATTCTCTCTACTAACTCATACATATCCTCAAATCTAAGATACAGTGGCGCTGGTGCAAGTCTTATAATATTGGGATATCTAAAGTCAGGTACAACCTTTGCATCCTTAATAGCCTCATTTATTCTAATTGCATCATCATGTTCAAGAGCTATATGACCTCCTCGAATATCATCTTCATAAGGTGTAGCTATAGAAAAGCCATACTTCACTAATTTTTCACCTATTAGATACCTCAAATAAGCTGTAAGTTTAAGTGATTTCTCTCGCAAGTTACTAATTCCAGCCTCTGAATACATTTTAAGCGAGCCTTCAAGTGGAGCCATACTAAATATATTCTGAGTTCCAGACTGCCATCCACCTGCATTATTTGCTTTATCAAGTTTATGATTTAAATCAAACTGTGTTGATTTAACATTTCCATGCCATCCAGGAAGCCCTGATGGTTTATCAAAGTGTTTCTTATTTATAAATAGACCAGCATTTGCACCGGGTCCACCGTTAAGGTACTTATAATTACACCACACAGCAAAGTCTGGATCTATATCTTTAAAATCATGCGGAACAGCTCCAATTGAGTGGCATAGATCCCATCCTACAATTATGCCTCGTTTATTTGCTTCTTCGCTGATAAGTTTCATATCTAGCAGTTGACCACTTCTATATAAAACTGAAGGTAGAAACACTATCGCCACGTCTTCAGTCATCCCTTCAATTACATCTAATTCAGATATCAGTTTTCCATCACGACTTTTAACAAGTTTTATGCACTCATCTGGGTCAAGTCCCTTCAACCTAAGTTGACCATCAATCGCATGTCTATCTTTTGGGAAGTTCAGATCATCTACTAAAATTTTATATTTTTCTTTTGTAGGATTATAAAATGTTCCAAAGGCAGTGTGTATATTAAGCGTTGTATTTGCATGAACTGTTACTTCATCTTCATCCGCCTTGATAAGTGGAGCAAGTAGACTTCCTAGATAGTCTTGATATAAAAAAAGTTGTTTTTGGGGCTTTGTCCAACAGCCTATCCCCATTGTTTTCCATTCGTTAAGTACTCTATATAGGCACTGTTCAGCGTCTTTTGAACATAATCCAAGTGAGTTGCCATCCATATAGATTTCGCCCTCATTTAGATAAAATCGATCTCTAAAGTGACTAAGTTTGTCATCACCATCCATCTCTTTTGCAAATATTCTACCTTCTTCAAACGCATATGACATATATTTACCTCCCAAACTAGATTTAATTTATACCCTAATTTTCATTTGAATTTATTTAGATATCTAAATACTTTATTGTCTAAATTCTAACACTTGCAGTTTTCTGTGTCAATAAAATATCTATAATCTTAATTAGACTAATTATATTGAGTTTTAATGATAAATAATAAAATATGATATAGTATAACTATCAAAGTATATAAGATAATTTTAAAATAAAGTAAAGAGGTGTTATATATGCCAAAAGAATTTAAAGAACAATTAGGTAAAGATATGAATAAGACCAAGCTTGGTTATTACATAGATGGTGTTTCTAGACTTGAAGTAATACTTTTCAATGCGCAGTTTGAGAAAATCGGGATTACGTTTCCACAATTTAGAGTACTAAACTGGCTATGGAGATATGAAGAGCTTACACAAAAAGAGATTCATGAATTTGTAAACATTAAGCCCTCTTCTCTTACAACTATACTTAATGTGCTTATAAAAAAAGAACTTGTGGTTAGATCATTTGATGAAAAAGACGCAAGAGTTCGCAAAATAACACTTACTGATAAATCACGCGCCCTAGAGGATAAAGCTTGGAATATAATTTCTAGCTTTGATGATAGATTTAAAGAAATTCTTACAGGAGAAGAATATGAAATTACTCTTAGAAGCCTTCGAAAGATAATGGAGAATTTATAGTTGCATGAAATGTGTTTTTCCCATAATTTTAAAAAAACCCTTTAATGAATTGCTTATAAAAGCTTTCCTTAAAGGGTTTTTTCTTGACACTTTAATTCTATTACTACACAGATTTTAATTCAAAACACATACGTGTGTACTGACCATAGACAGACTCACACTTTAGTTTTGAACCATGTGCTTTTACAATTTCTTGACTTATATATAATCCAAGTCCGTATCCCTTAATATTTTTTGAATCATCCGTTCTATAATACATAGCAAATATATTGTCTAAATCTTCTTCTCTTATTCCAGATCCTTCGTCATAAACTTCAAAGTTTACACCAATCGGGCTCTTAGATATCTTTAATTTTATAAGGTCCTCCTTAGTCGTATATTTTATACTATTATTTATTAAGTTTAAAATTACTATCTTAAAGTTAACTAGATCTAAAGGATAATCAGTTTGGTCACCAATAAAATTATCTATTTCAAATTCTATAAATCGGCTATTATTTTTACTTAATTGCTCTAATTCAAACTTTAGCTCCTCTATAAGGTCTTTTATATTGTAGACTTCATACTTTAAAGTATCCATAGAATTAATTTCATAAACAAAATCCAGCACATTAAAAACAAGTTTTTCTATATCATCAACACTATTTACAATTCCCGATTGAAACTTACGCCTCATATCTAAGTCAACAATTTCTCCACTTTCAAGACCCATTGCATATCCCTTGATAAGAGTTAGTGGAGTTCGTATATCGTGTGAGAGCGTTGAAATAAATTCAAGATTTCTTCCATGATTACTCTCAAGTTCCTTATATAATTGATCTATATAAAGTTGTAGTTTACTATGCTCAATATCAAAGTTTTTTGACCCTTTTTCTAAAGCATCCCTAAAACCAAGTATCGCTTTTCGTAGATTGCTAACCTCAGTCGGTTCTGTAATATTAATTTCAGAAATTGCAACCTCACCAAGGACAGGTAGAGCCATTCGAGTAAGCATGCCTGACTTAAAACTTTCTTCATCTTCAAGCATGCGATTAATAGATTCAGTTATAGTTACTATTGGTTTTGAAACCATGTCAGTCAAATAAAAACTAAATATAAGTGCAAGAATAAATACAAGCACACCAAATTTCATGAAAGTATATGAAAGTTCTAGCGACTTTGCATAGATATCACTGTACTTAAGGTAAGATATCATCTTCCACTTATTAAAACCAAGATCCTTTTGAAGTATACGATACGTTTCCCCACCTATGTTTATAGTTTCAAGCTCATCATAGCAATTAGATAATTTACCAAAGTGATCAAATTTTGATGAAATCTGTACCTTATCGGGATGTGAAACAATATTATCAAATGAATCAATTAGTATGTAGCCACTGCTAGCAGATATATTAAAATCTTCAAGAAAATTCGAGAATTAGGTTGCAAATATTGCTATACCTGTATATCCAATAACTTCATAGTCACTATTTCTAGTTGGTATAAGCGTTATAACTATCTGTGTTTTATCTGCGCGACTAAGTATTATATCACTTGTCGCTGCCTCTTTTTTAAGATAAGCCTCTTTAAAGTATGACCTACTACTTACATCTACACCCACTGCATCTTTCATTGCAGCTGAAACAATTATCCCCTCATGATTCACTAAAAATAAATCCATATAGAGTAGACCATCAGCATTTTTCTTATCCATTAAATTATCTAAATATTTATCAGTAAATTCCTGTGATAAATCTTCCGTAAAGTAATCTTTTATATTTTGATCTAAACTGAGATTTTCAGTTTCGAGCACTATTCTTTTTAGTAACAAACTTACATTTTCATTTGCACGATCAAGTTGTGCCTCCATATATTTTTCAGCTTCTACTTTAAGTATATCGCTTGATCTATTAAATATAAATATCATAGATAAGATAATTACTAGCATAAGCATAATACTTATAAGTGCTGTTATTTTGTGCTTAAAAGACATAGAGGCAACTCCTTTATATAAGATGGTTTTCTTAATTCTATCCTATATATTTTATCATTACTACATTTAAAGAAAGATATGTCCTACTGCTGCTGCAAGTATTAGAGAGAATATTGTTCTTTCAAGCCACACAATTAGAATATCTCTAATATTTAGAGGAATCTCAGTCGACATTATACATGGTATAGATGCTGAGAAAAATAGTATTGATGATACTGAAACAACTCCTATTACGTAACGCCCTAAAAGAGCAGTTTCTTTAACAAGTAATGCAGGTAAAAACATCTCTGCAATTTCTAGCGAGCTAGCCTTAGCTATTAGCATAGGTTCTGGTATTTTAAGCATGGCAGTAAATGGATAAAATATATATCCTAAAACATCAAATACAGGTGTGTACTTTGCAAGCATAAGTCCAAGTAGTCCTATTGATAATATTGAAGGAAGTATTCCCATAGCCATTTTAAATCCATCAATTAGGTTTGTTGATATATTTTTTGATAATGGAAGTGAATTTGAAGATGCTTCTAAACCTTCATTTATTGCATTCTTAAATATATTTCCGTCCATCTTCTCTTCTATTATTTCTTCACCAAAATAATTTGTATCTGGCTTTTTAGAAAGTGGGTAAAGTCTAACTGTTATTGCAGTAACAACAAATGTAATAACTAGCGTTGACCAAAAATAGAAGTTCCACATATCCATAAGACCTAGTGTTTTTGCAACAATAATCATAAATGTTGCACTAACGGTTGAGAATCCAGTCGCTATTATAGCGGCTTCTTTTGCAGTGTATTTACCTTCTTTATAAACTCTATTAGTTATTAACAGTCCTATAGAATAACTACCTACGAACGAAGCAACTGCGTCAATTGCACTACGACCTGGCGTTTTCCATATAGGCTTCATAATTGGTTGCATTATAACGCCTATAAATTCAAGCAGGCCATAACCAACTAAAAATGCTAAAAATACTGCACCAATTGGTACAATTAAACCAACTGATATAACTAACTTATTATATAAAAATGGAACCATATCTGGTGTAAATAACCACTCAGGCCCTTTTCCTGTAACTGCCATTATTGCTACGCCTACTCCAACAACTTTAGCTACTGAGAAAAATATTGATATATTATCTTTCTTCCAAGTATTGGTGTAAAACGGATAGATTGCACCAAGAATTATCACTATAAGAGCATAATATGGCATAAGAGATGGTGCACTATCTCTTATAAATGTAACTACATGATCTAGTGCAATTGTACTTTTACCTCCAACTGAAATTGGTATAAAGAACATAAAAACTCCAATTAAGCTTAATCCCACAAATTTAAGCCACACCTGAAAACTCTTTTTTTGATTTTTACGAACAACTTTTTCCATAATAACCTCCCATAATATTTAAAAATCGAATAACTACCAACATATGCTTAAATTATATCTTTAAGTTTTCTTATAATTCTGATTATGAACACATCTTTATAGATCTGTCATAGAACTGTTATAAAACGGAATATATTTACAGTTGATTTTTAAAGCTTAGGTGCTGTACACTTAAGCTGGAGGTTCTAATATGAAAATACTCGTAGTTGATGATGATAAAAAAATAGTTTCTATGATTAGTGATTTTCTTACTATTCATAATATGACTGCTGTTGCGGCATATACTGCGCGCGACGCGCGACGACATTCAAAAGATCCTGATATAAGTCTGATAGTTCTTGATGTAAATTTAGAACATGCTAGCGGATTTGATGTATGTAAAGAGATAAGAACATACTCAAATGTTCCTATAATATTTTTGACTGCTAAGATAACTCAGAGTGATAAAATACTTGGTCTTGGTATTGGCGCTGATGATTACCTCACTAAACCTTTTGATCCACTTGAACTTATAGCACGTATAAGGTCCAATGTACGCAGAAGCCTAAGTTATATAGAAAAAGATACTTCTGGTGAGATAATTCATAAAAATATAAAAATCCAAACAGCTTCTCATAGAGTTAGCATTGATAATGAGTCTATAGAACTATCATCTACTGAATACCAGCTTCTTATATATCTAGTCGAAAATACTGCTAGGATTCTCACAAGACGCGAACTTTTAATTAATGTATGGAACAGTGAAATCTATACTGAAAACACTGTAAACACATATATAATGCGACTTAGAGATAAAATAGAAAAGGATAAAAATTTCCCTGAACTTCTAATTACTATACGTGGAGAAGGTTATCTTTTTAGAAAATAAATAATAATCATTATAGAAAATATCGCTAACTAAATCTGTTTTAGAAAAAAAACTAGAAGTATTTTACTATATCAGCATTTTCCAGTAATTATTTTCATAAGTTTCTCTAGTCCAGCAAAAAAAAGTAAAGTTTAAATTAGAAAATATAGGATATAATATATTACGAAGCAATATTAATGTGAATTTTAAAGTAGGCAAGATGTTCTTTAAGAGTTTTTAAATACAAGGAGGAAGTTATATGGATAGAGTAAAAAAAGCATGGATCAACGGTTTATTTCTTATTGCCACTCTAGTTGTAAATGGATTAGGTGCTGCAGGTTTGATCAATGGACTTTCGCAAAAAGAAATTTCTGATATGTATATTACATTGATTACACCAAGCCCTTCTACTTTTAGTATATGGAGTATTATTTACATATTATTATTTGCATCATTAATTATGATGATTGTAAAAAAAGATGATCCCTACTATCAAAAAGCTATTGACCAGATTACAGTATTATATAGAATTTCATGTCTACTCAATATTGCTTGGATCGTAATGTTTTCATATTTACAAATAGAATTATCGTCATTATTTATTTTTTCTTTCTTAATAGTACTATCAATGATATGTACAAAACTAAAGGATATACATGTAAAAAAAAGATTCTTACTCCCTTTAACATTCGGTCTATATACAGGATGGTTAATGATTGCAACTTTAGTTAATATAGCGGCAATGCTAGTAAAATTAAATTGGGATGGATTTGGGATTGCTTATGAATACTGGGCTGTAATTACACTTATAAGTGCTCTTGTAATTGTATTTTTAGTACTAAGAAGTCTTCAAAACGCTTCTTTCCCACTAGCAATTGCCTGGGCATATTTTGGGATATATCAGTTTTTAATAGCACCGGAAGGTTTCAAAGGAGAATATATTCTTCTCCAGACTGTATCACTTGTAGGCATGGTTATTTTAATAGGAATAGCTGCTATTCAGCTTTATAAAAATCACTTTGATCTACTTCCAGAAAACGCGTCAAATTATTCTACAAAGTATAAATAATAATTTAGCATAAAAAAAGACCGATAAAATCAATGATTTTATCGGTCTTTAAAATATATTCAAATTTCAAAATTATTTTAATAAATTATCTTTTTCTAATTTTCTAATTAACTTTATAATATAGCTTAATGAATAAAAGTCTCTATCAATATGCTCTGGCATTATCTCAAATGCTTTTATTAAAGTCTCATCATAAAATATCTCTGTCAGCATAAGCATACTAAGCATGTTAAGATCTTTTTCTTTTGTATTAAGAGCTCTAGACCTTTCTACAAACTAATTTTTCATAATCTTTTCAACAGCGACTCTAAGCTCATCACTTAAGTCAATCTCTGGCATCTTATCAAATACTCTTATACCTGGGTCAGACAAGTCTAAGTTCTGTGCTTCTTCAATATTGCAGCCAACAAATATAGTGTTCTCAAATGTTGCTTCAATAAAATTAGTTCCTTCAAGTTTTGCACCTTCAAAAATCGTATTTTCAAATTCTGCTCTTCTAAATGAACTGCCCTTTAAATTAGTTCCTATAAACTCAGCCCACTTGAATGAACAATCCAGGAATGAACAAGACTTTATATGAGCACCTCGAAAACTTACATAGTCAAAGTTTGAATTTGGAAAGTTACTATTAAAGCACTTACTTCTTTGTAGATTTTGATACATAAAATTTTTATCTTTCTTTTCAATATTATTATAATTGAAATTTGAGTTATTATTTTTATTCTTAGCCATATTACCTCCGAGTAACTTTTAAATTAGCGTCTATCTATATAAATCAATCTATAAATTAGAAATAATCTTTCTATATTTTTACTACTTCAACAACGCTTAACTATATCTTACTTATGATGATAAGTCAAAATTTTTTATAACAAAATCGCCTCTGTGGCATTTTAAATTATTCGCTATCGATTGGCACTTTGCTCTTAATAAAAAATGTATGCGCGAGTCCGCTAAATCACTTAGAGTTTCATAATTAGCCTGCCCTTTTGATAATATTATATCTGCATTTTCAAAAGCTTTATTAAATTCATCTGAGCATATAGACAGTATTGTACCCTGAGACTCTGCTCCATTATCTATAACTTTAACGAGTTTTGTCATACCCACTTCTCTAGCATCTTCCATAGTTGCATCATTTACTATGGGTCCACCCTTTACAACATATGTAATTTTTTCTTTATCTAATTCATTTACTAATAACTTATCAAACACGATTTCACCAGCATTATCTGTTATGATCATTATGTTTTTTGCGACTAATAATTTTTGATATAAGTCTTTCGTTGATTCTCCAAAAATTTCAGCTTTCATACTTTGATTAATAGATTTTTGAACACTTGATTTATCGAGTTCAAGCCCAAGTCCAAAATCAATTATATTACCCGCAATAGATAATCTACATGCCGTGTCAAAAGGAAACTCACTAATTCTGATTGTTTCTTCTAATTTCATCTCGTCTACAAGTTCTCTTGCGACAGAGTTGTATTCATGCTTCAATTCTTTATATGGGTCCTCGTTAGCTGTAGCTTCCTTCACGAATTTATGTACTTTCATAGCAAGAAATGGAGCAGTTTCTTCAAATGATGCACCACTTATGATAACCTCCACTCATATTTTGGGCATATATATAGCTTTATTTTCACCTTCATATATCTCTTTTATAGTATTCATAAGTATCTCAATACCTTTCATGACATCAGCTTCTTCAGAATAAGCATAAGAAATC
>JBARWW010000358.1:0-1942 GCA_049647005.1 Acidaminobacteraceae bacterium
CCCATTAATTGTACATGAGACCAATAGTGCATTTTAAGTATACCTCTTTGCTACCAACAATTTTCTAGTGCAATATGCTCTAAATACGATGTATAATGAACCACATTAAAGAAACCACTTATAGTGCATTTTGAAAGTAACAGACCCAACTTAAAGGTTTTAATTAATCTTTAAATAACTGGATTCTATAGTTTTACAGCTCCTAATCCGAATTTTTTCCCATTTTTGGTATAAGACATATTAAGATACAGATGTATAAAATCCTTAGCGTACGTTTTCGCACCGATGGGCTTCATACCCCTAGTATAAGTCCTAAGTTTTTCATAATATTTAGTTTTAAAAAAAGTGTAAATATAATTGTTTAGATTGATTATAAATAATATAGTAAAATATTTTAATGAGAATTTTTATTTTTTTTATGTTATTCGTTTTTGGCCTTTTAGTAAGAGGACAATCCAATCACACTATTGATACCTTAATAATCAATTCTTTATCCCAGGTATCCGATACCTCAAAAGTCGTAAAAATTAAGAATATTCTGGGGAATAAGTTTGATTTATACAAGGACAGATTCGATTATATCCCATCCATAAACCCACTGAACCCGAAAAAGCTAAAGCGAATTTCTTCTAAATTTGGACGAAGGTTTCACCCGGTGGACAAACGGTCAAAACAACATTTGGGCATTGATATTTCTTCTAAAAAAGGAACACCGGTGCACGCAAGTGCAGCTGGGACCGTTATTGCAACAATCACTTCGGATTATGGTTATGGAAACCAGGTGGTCCTGCAGCACGAATACGGATTTGTTACTCGATACGCCCACTTGCACAGTTTTATCATAAACAAGGGCGATACCATTCCAAAAGGAAAAATTATTGGATTTGTAGGCAATTCGGGAAAAAGCACGGGTTACCACCTACATTATGAAATCCAAAAATTTGACAATCATATCGACCCGTATCCTTTTTGTTTTTTGAATCTGGATTGATTTAAAAAATTCAGATGATTAGGCTCATCAATCCATCATTTTGAAATAGCCACTCTATAAATATTTGGCATTTCAGGAAGAAGAAACCGCAAGGAATGTAGGGAAGCATTTAAGGCTAAAACCAAATTATTCCCCAGAAAATAATTATGAGTTTTGATAGATTTTTCCTCTGGGATAGACTTTTAGTAAAATGAGAATGGGACATAGGCCTTGTGTTAAGATTGACCTAAAGAGGTTCTATTTTCTACTTCCTGTGGCCTGGGTCAATCTCTTCGATTCTTTAAGCTTTATGTAAACGCTTTTACATTACCACCATATTTGCTGATTGTTCATGTAGGTAAATACTCTTTCTTCCCTACCTTTGGTATGATTTCTTAGCAAGAATAATACCCCCATTGGAGCGTTTTTATATATTAGGGTATTGCTTTTATCAGTATCTTTTCTTTTTCCTAATGAAATCCATTGATTATTCTTCCAATAATATAGTTCATAGTTATCATCATGATTGATAAAATTATCATCATTTCTACCCAAGAATCTAATAGTTTTAACTGTTTTTGGTTCTCCAAAATCCATTCCTACCCAGTTATTTCCTGAGGTTGCACCTTGATAATAGGTCAATGGCTTATTATCGAATACCGCAGCTTTATCAAACTCTGGGTCGAATCCTTTTGTACCGATTATATTCCCCGATATAGGCTTATCTTGGAAAGATATAAACTCGATTTCAGCAATATCACCATATGAAGTTTCAGCGGCAACATATCTCCAATATCTATATTGTTTATCTATTTTTATTGTATGATATTTCATTTCTGGAGCCTCCTTAATCGTATAAACTGTTGTGGCATAAGAAAAATCTGGATTGTTAGACGCTTGAAACCTACCATTTTTCATTTCAAGTGTTCTAGAATCCCACCAGTCAAAAACAGGATATTTTCTGGTTAATAT
>JBARWW010000359.1:0-4939 GCA_049647005.1 Acidaminobacteraceae bacterium
ACTATATAGAGATTCACTTATGATTGAACATTTCAAAAAATTAGTAAAATATGAGGTTATAGATTCTTCAAATTGGCATGATCACGTTAAACAGACTCATAGAGACTGGCTACAAAGAATCGGTGAATATGATGATTACATGCTAGAGCTTGCAGCGATATACATCAATTCACTTAAGGGTCTTAACAAAGATAGATTAGAATTTATAGTTGACCAGGTTATTACTCTTAAGGGTGATATAGTTTATTCATTTACACGTGAACGTATACTAATGCACCAACAAATGGGACACAAAATATTCTTTATATCTGGAAGCCCAGAGCATATAGTTGCTAAGATGGCAAATAAATATGATGTATTTGATTTTAAAGGAACTGTTTACAAAGTTGATGAAGATGGAGATTTTACCGGTGAAGTAGTTCCTATGTGGGATTCTCAAAATAAAGCTAATGCAATACAAGACTTCGTTGAGAAATATGATATAGATCTTGAAACCAGCTATGCTTACGGAGATACTAATGGTGATTTATCTATGCTCAAACGAGTTGGAAATCCAGTTGCATTTAATCCAACAAAAGAACTTCTAAAGAGCATCAATAGCGACCCACACATAAAAGAAAAAATATCTATTATTATAGAAAGAAAAGATGTTATTTATAAATTGTCACCAGATGTCGATACTATATAAGCAAAGCTTAATATCAATACAATATTAATTAGGATGTGTTTTTATGAACTATAATAAATCCTTTAAATCTGGCGCAAAAGTTGAAGTTGAGTTTCAAGAAGAGGATGGAGTTATAGTTAAACTTCAAACTCTAGTTGATCAACCGATCATAAATAATACATTTACACTCTTTACTCCTATGAATAAAGGTGGATACTATCCTGCTAGAACAGGACGTAGTGTAAAGATAACTTTTTTACATGCAGAAAGTGAAAATGCTACTAAAGCCCCCTATTCATTTACAGCAAAAATTATATCTAGAAAATTAGTTAATGGAATATCTGTTTTAACACTTTCCAAAAAAGCTGCACCTAAAAAAGCACAAAGACGTGAGTCATTTAGATTATCATATGTAGAAAAACTTCAGTATTTGTATAATGGTAAGGTACATCCACTACTTACAAAAGACCTAAGTTCAACAGGTATTAAAGCTCTAGTTGAGATGCCTATTGCAGTTGGAAGTGTTATAACACTCCTAATTAATCTTGGATCAGATCCACTTGAACTCGAAACAGAAATTGTATATTCTCAAAAAGTTGAAGATAGTATTATAAAAACTGAAATTCGAGGTAACTTTATAAATTTAAGTGATATTACAAGAAAAAAAATCACAAAGTATCTACTTGGTAAACAATCAGAAGAAGTTAGAGGCAACCTTGATTCTGATGGTTATAGTAAACTTTACAAACTTATAAATGGCGACCAAATAAATGATAGACGCCATGAAAATGATTTTACTCTTAGATTGGTTCAGTATATATCCTTAGTATCTTGGATAATTTCACTCATCTTAGTTAGTAGTTATCTACAGGCTAGGCCGAGAAATTCTTACGGTGTAGAACGCTTCTTTAGAATATACATGGGGAGTAGTTGGAACGTTTCTATTCTTAACATTTTCCTTATCCTTTCAGTAATTCAACTTAGTTTGACAGGATATGGTCTTTCGCTTAATGCAACTCGTATGAAGCGCGAAAACGATAAATATAGTAAGAGTCTTATCATTAATTTAACTATCGCTATAATCGGTATTTCAACATATTTTTTCATTGTTACCGTTTTACTCGGATAAAATTTATTATAATAAAAAAATGGAGTTAAATAATAATTATTTAACTCCATTTTTAGATTTATTAAGTTTTTTCATCTCATACATCCTGACATCTGCTATTGCAAACAGTTTATCTCTTTCCATACTATCTAATGGATAAGGATGAATTTTTTGAATTTAATTGTATTTTTCTTTGGGCTTTGATAATCAAGAAAATTTGATATAGCCTTCGTAAATTGCCCTTTAAAATTTAAAGTGTTAAGTTTCACTTCCTTATTTATACATTTGTTTTAATTATCTATATAGTTAGTTAACTTTTCAAGTCTTTCCTCTACAATATCGACATACCAAGTGCTGTATGAACCCTTGTCAACTCTTGTAACTCCTTGATTATAAGCTGATGTAGCTTTTTTAATATTACCATCATATCTATCTATATTGCCATTTAGATACTTTGCTCCATACTCTATACTGTACTCAGGTATAAATAACTGTTCTTTTGTGAGCCCAAGACTCTTTCCGGTTGAAGTCATTATCTGCATAAGTCCTATTGCGCCCTTATATTCACTGTCTTTATCAAAGTTACTTTCTACCCACATCATACTAGTAAACCAAAGTTTATCAATTTCGTATTTCTCCGACGAATCACTAATTAATTTGACATAGTACATAGCTTCTTCTTCCGACAAATCACTATTTATATTTTGCATAAACTCTGCAATTTTAAGATCATCAGCTGATGTTATACTACTAATATATTCATCTAAATTTTCTTTGCTAGTTGTATCTATAACTAATCCAACATTTTTATCCCAAATGTGAAACCAACCAAGCAATTCCATGTTTTCATCTGTAAGTGGAATATAAAGAACATTGTTTATCTCATAAACAGGGTTAGCTACACTTGAAAAAGATTTAGCATTTATAGTTACATCAGTTTTTGCTTTAATATAACTATTGTCACGGTTTGATTTAATCCAGTTACTATCGTTAAATCCTTTTTTTTCAGCTGAAGTAAGTACAATAGAATTTGTTTCAGAATCCCAACTTGGAGCAAGCCCTACTGCATCTAGAGAATTATAGCTTATTGGGTAATATAAAACATCGTCTATAGTAAACATTTCAAACCTCATATTTAAACTTGTTATCTTTTCTTCATTTATAGTTATATTTTCACTTATAATTTCTGCAACTTGCCTTGTCTCTTCAGCACTTGAAACAGTTGCAAAACTAAGTAATAATACAAATATTAGCATTAATGAAATTGATTTTTTCACACCTATCACTCCTTCTTTTTATTCATAGTTTATATTGATATATCTTCTTTCAAATTTTACTATACTATTATGAGACAAGTTAAAACTTAACATTTCAAAATTAACTATACATTTTATTATACATCTTTATTACATGTGATTACTATTAAAAATAGATTACTAAAATAGAAATCGCTAATTTGAAGCTCCTTATTAAAAAATTTACTTGATTTTTTTCTAAAACTGAAATATATTATAGAATAACGCATTATATTGATAACAATTTACTATTATTAATACAACATTATGTCTAAATACTTTTCGCCATAATGCTGTTATAAGAAAGAAAAGAGTGTGATTATATGAATTTTAATAAGGTACCGAAAATTGAATTACATTGTCATATTGATGGAAGTATAAGACCTTCAACAATTCTTGATATTGCTTCTCGAGAAAATATAGATATTCCAACTACTGACTTAAATGAATTTTTAAAGTATGTAAGAGCACCAAAAGAATGTAATTCACTTAATGAATATCTACAGCGATTTGGATATCCAAACATGGTTATGCAATCAAAAGAAAATATAGAAAGAATAACATATGAAGTTATGGAAGATGCACATAATGACAATATAAAATATATTGAGTTAAGATTTGCACCCCTTCTTCATATGAACAAGGGACTTACTGTGGAAGAAATTATTGAGAGTGCAATTAGTGGTATCTCTAAAGCAAATGAAGAGTTTTCTATAATCGGAAATCTAATACTTTGTTGTATGAGACATGAAGATCCTTTAAGGTCTATACTACTTGTCGAGAGTGCTCGCAGATATCTCAATAAAGGCGTTGTGGCTATTGACTTGGCTGGAAACGAGCATGATTTTGCTCCTGAGCTACATAGGGAAGCGTTTGATCTTGCTAAAGAATATGGATTTAACATTACTATTCACGCTGGTGAAACTGGTAGAAGCGAGAATATAATTAAGTCTATCAACTTACTTCACGCAAGCAGAATTGGACATGGTGTTAATTGTATGGATAATATAGATGCTCTTAATCTTGTTAAAGAAAAGAATATAACACTTGAGATGTGTCCTACTAGCAATATCCAAACAAAGGCTGTAGCAAGCTATGAAAATCATCCCATTGCAAAGTTTCATGTGGATGGTGTAAATGTAAACATTAGCACAGATAACCGAACTGTATCAAACATAACACTAAATGATGAATACAAAATACTAGGTGATATTGGTTTCTTTAACCTAGAAGACTATAAGATAATCTATCTTAATTCTGTCGATGCATCATTTGCTGATACTAAAACAAAAGAGATGCTTAGATCTGTAATTTAATAGAATATATTTAAAGGAACTTTTCGACTAGATATTAATCTAGACGAAAAGTTCCTTTTGTATTTTTATAACTTATATTTATATCTTACAACTAACTTGCCAAGTCATCTGTAAGTTTTGTCTTTAAATCTTTAATCTTTACATGTAATAATTCTGATTTTTGTTTATCTTCAAGTTTATTATATAGCTCCGAGTAAAATTCTAGATATTCAAAAACAAATTCATTTGCTAGTAAATACTCTACCCCAAAGTCTTTCTCTTTTTTTATATAGACATTATCAAATTCTATATTTTCTTTATCAAATGAATAGTTATAATGTTTTTCAAGGTAAATAGAAAGTCCCCATTCTAGCAACTCTTTTGCACTTTTATCATTACCCTTTATTGCTGCAACTTTGGCAAACTCAAGCGATTTTTTCATGGCTAAATTTGCACTTTTAAAGTAAAGACTCTCATATGAAAATGGATAACTCGAATAATCCTCAAGCGACATAGCTTGATCCATAGCACCTTCGTTTAAAAGTTCCATAAACTCTGTATAATAATCAACAGA
>JBARWW010000360.1:0-5550 GCA_049647005.1 Acidaminobacteraceae bacterium
GAGCGTTAAAGGCATGTATGAAATAACACTTACACGTACTTTAAATCAAAACGATATAATCAGAATAAGTCATAACAATGAAGATGTTATTTTAGCTGTTGCAAAACTCTACGATAAAGATGAAAATTTAATCAATAAAGCAGACGATGTCTGCTATATCAAAATCAAAGAAAAGATTTCTAAGGGTGACGCAGTATATATAACAAAAGATTATTTATATTATAAAGAGTTAGAATCATCAATGGAAAAAGAATTTAAGCGTTTTAAGTTAGATATTAGAGCGTATGCATATCCAGATTCAAAGCTTGTCATAGATGCTGAGGGATTAGGCTGTAGTTATTTATATGAAAGCGAAGAAATACTAGGGGAAGCAATTAATAATCCAACAACAAAAGAGCAGGTAAGCAAACAATTTTCTAGATTAAATGATAGTATATTCGAACTTAATCATGTAGAATTTGAGGAATTTAATGCATTTATTCCAGCCAAACTATTAAATGCAGCAAGAAGAGATATAGTAGAAGGCTTATATAACTTAAAGCTTAACAGCCAAAAGAAAAGAAGTAAGGCTTTGAAAGTAAATGAAAAAATAAATTTCGCCCCTGAAAAACCATATCTTACTGCGTCAGTAACGACGAGGGAACAGTATGATGCTTGTGTGAGTTGTGGAATAAATGAGATCTATTTTGAAAACGTTGTTAGAAGAAACCAGAATGATTATAAGGAAAAAGAAGGACAACTATTAATTGGAGGATATGGAGGAATTTATCATTACAGAAAAACCAATCCTTTTGTTAGCGACTATTCTCTAAATGTTGTTAATTCTACTTCTTGCTATGAATTATATAAATTAGGTGCGAAACGAGTAACTTTATCTTATGAATTAAATAAGAGTCAAATTGAAGATTTAATTAATGCCTATTATGAAGATAATGACGGCTATCCGGCATTAGAAATGATTGTATACGGTAAGGCTCCTTTGATGTTTACAAAATACTGTCCGATGAAGCAAATGAATCAATGTGGTGTTTGCAAGTCCAAGAGCTATGAGTTAAAAGATGAGAACGGAAAGTTCCCTATCATTTCTCATGATGATTGTACAACGACTATACTTAATAGTAAAACACTTAATCTTTTAGATGATCTACAAAACATAAAGGGAATTGAAGCATTTAGATTGAACTTCACAGTTGAGTCAAAAGAGCAGGTTATAAAAACCATTACTAAAGCCTTAGGCAAATTAAATGGCGAAGTGGATAAAGATAACTTTAATCAGGAAACAGAGACAAGAGGACATTTTAATAAAGAAATTGTCTAGTTAAATCCCAGTTTAAATGTAGTGATACCTTCAAAAATTTGATTCCCAAATCTATTGAAATAAATAGGTTTGGGAATTTTTATCCTAAAATGTACTTTCATAAAATCAATTGCTTACTTAAAATTAAAAAATATGATATTATCATAGAGAATCTTCTTTACTATTCAAAGACAAGATCATTGATTAATAAAGAAGATTTTTTTATGTCGAAAACTTAGTCATCTAGGATTTTATATATAGCAAGTAACGGAGGTAATATGGTGCAAAAAAACAAATATATTTATAACGTAAATTTTCAAGAAACTGATAGAGCAATGAGTGCACTCGAAATAGAGTCGCTTTTTAATCTAGATATTGAGGGAAAAGCTTTTATAACAGATATAAAGATAGATCCTGCAATGAGTCCTTTTATTAAAACTAGAGTGGATGTAATGTTTGAAAAAGACACATTCGAGGAAATTATAAGCATTATTAATAAGGATATGATTGAAGCGGATGAGTTTAAAGTTATTTATCTTAAGCTTAGAGAAAATGATCCACATTATAAAAATAAAAGACATTACTGTAAAGAGATAGGACTACGCGTTACAGGTTTCCCCCAGTATGATAAACCTAAGATAACATTTGCAATTACTTTTTTTGATAGTAAGTGGTATCTAGGTGTTGTAAATGAAAATAGTTGTGACTGGAAAAAACATAATGATAGACCATACTCTTACTCAAGTTCGCTTAATATCAATATAGCTAAAGTTCTAGTAAATATAGCTGGTAATGGCGACTTAACTAAAAAGATAATCGATCCTTGCTGTGGTGTTGGAACAGTTATGTTTGAAGGTTTTTACTCAGGATACAATATTTGCGGAAGAGAACTTAACGAAAAAGTATCTGAAAATGCTAGAATAAATCTAAGACATTTTAACTATCCGCCGAATGTTGTTACTGGAGATATACGAGATATAACTGAGCTATATGATTCGTCGATTGTAGATTTACCCTATGGTATATCTGTTGAAACTAGTAAAGAGTATCAGATGATGATAATTAGAAATGCTAAACGTATTTCTAAAAAACTTGTACTTGTTTCATCAGAAGATATAGCTGATGACTTATCAAAAGAAGACTTTATAGTTACAAATTCATGTAAAGTTACGAAAAATATGAATAGACAGTTTGCTAGATATATTTGGATATGCGAATAAATAATGTAGTAAAACACCCCTTGTAATATGAACTCAACTTTTAAAAGTTGATCAAATTATAAGGGGTGTTTTTTAAAAAATAATAATCTATTATTATTTATATTATAGCTAGATAGAAGAAAGACATATTTTATAATGAATTACTAGATCGATTAGTTATTATCAAGTGCTTCTAATTTTAGCATAGCAGCAGAGTGAATTTCCTTTTCTTTGCCATATATAATATTATCTACATCTACATTTAAGTCATTAAGTCCATTTGAATCAGAGTAAAAGAAATCATATAAGTCTTTAACAGCAGAGGTCGTTATTTTTGATGTATCCAGATTTATTAATGTATTGTAGTAATCAAGTCTACTTCCTTTTAATTTAAAATCATCTGTAAAGTCATTAAAGTAAGTGGGAGTACTAAGGATTCTCCACAGTGCAGTAGAATAAAAGTTTTTAATATCTTGGCTGTATGTAGTGTCACCACTATTTGTTAGAAAGTTTTCGTAATTAACTGCTCTATTTTGAAGTTCCTCAAGTGAAACTGCAAGATACTCACCACTCGTTAATGGAGTTATAGTCTCTTTGTCCATAATATCAAGATACTCTGAGAGTGAATTTGACACTTTGTCACCGTATTTATTATTTATATAATTGTAGTCAATAATTAGAAAGTATTCTCCTTCATACTGATTTATTGTTTGCCCTCTTAAAAAGAGTTCTTTTACATACTCTTTATCGTTAACATTAGTTAAGTTTAGTAAAGCAATTTCTTTTTTCTCACCTATAAGTGAAACACCGTATTCGATTCCATCTTCTACAGCATGAGGTCCATAATTGATTCCAAATATAGATTTAAGCTTTTGATCTATCAAGTTGCTATTTACACGAAGAGCATTATCTTTTGATCTTTTTATAAAGTAAAGAAGAAAATTATCAGCGTCATCAGTAGTAAGCAGATCAATGTTTCTATCTATAAATTCTGCTAGTTCTATAGTGGTAGAAGTCTTTACAAGTTCATATTCTTCCATTATTTGAGTACGTTTATTTTCATCTACAATTTTATCTTTTGTGATAGTATCTTTTATGTTTGAAGAGTTATTTTGACAACCCATAGCTGTAAGAGCGAAAGTCGAGATTATAAGTACTAGTATTATCTTCTTATTCATAAATTACTCCTTATATATCTTTATTTTTTATTAGCAGATATATCATTATAACATAATGAACTTTATACAAATATAAGTAGTAGATTAATGTAAAAAAGCTAGTTATCAAAAATCAAATGATAACTAGCTTTTTTATTATTGTATTATGTTTTAGAAGGTAGGGAAATAGTATGAAGTATGTTTAGATAGTTTTCACCTCAAACCAAAACACAATCCCACCTTCAACTTGCATAGCTCCAAAAGGCATATTATGAGCGCTCATAATAGAGCTTACAATTGATAGGCCAAGTCCGTGACCTGATTTTTCACGTGTCCGTGCTTTATCAACTTTGTAAAAGCCATCCCATATAAATGAAAGATCTTCATCTGATATAAGATCTGCACTATTAAAACAATTTACGCGTATATTATCACCTAAATTTTCAGTTGATAATTTGAGTATTTTTGGCGAACTAGAATGAAAAATTGCATTTGTTAAATAATTTTTTATAACATGTTCGATTAAGAGTTTGTCAGCGCTGACATTTATTATTTTAGAACTATCAAATTCAAGTGATACGTTATTTTCTATTATAAGTTCTTTAAAGCCACTAGCAACTTCATCTATTACACTTATAATATCAAATCGGCTTGTATCGAGTTTTAAATCTCCAGAATCAATATGATTAGTGCTAAGCATAGTCTCAACAAGTTCATTCATTTTCTTTGCTTCGCCTAGTATAACATCAGTATAAAACTCCGATTTTTCAGCAGACTTTGTTATGTTAACTTTAAGCCCCTCAGCGTAGCCTTGTATAAGAGTAAGCGGTGTTTTTAGTTCATGTGATACGTTATTAAGTAAGTCTTTACGTTTCTTATCCAATATATTTTTCTCATGTATCTCGTGATTAAGCTCTCTATTTTTAGTATTTAGAGAAGAAATAGAGTTCGATAATTCTAATGATAACTCATTAATATTCTCAGCTAGTTCTCCCATTTCATCATTAGAGTATACTTTACATTTTGCACTAAAATCTAAATTTTTGAGTTTTTTTGTTGCTATATTCATCTCTCGAATTGGATTTGTAAAATTAACAGATATCATATATGCAACTATGAGTGAGATAATAAATATTATAAATCCAATTATAATTAGAAAGTCATTAATAAGTTTTATATTTGCTTTAATAGAAGCTATAGGTATCCTAATTTCTATACTGTCTTGATTATCAAGTACTCCTGATAAAACCAAATTGTTAATATTAAACTTTGAATCTTTTGCTATTAAAAAAGCATTACTCGAATCAATCTGTTCAAGTATTTCTATTTTAAATGGTGGATCTAGAGGCTTATTATCATTACTTTTATCATTTATATCAGTTGGAGGTCCTTTACTAAATTCTTCCTCATTAGATGGCATGGGGCGTGTTATATATTTATTAGATGTATATAGAAGTTCATTATCTTCACTTGTAATAAGTATATCAACACGTGTTGTTGCCTCTATAAGTAGTAACTCTTGTATATGATTATCATAGTTTTCGTAAGATAAACTATTGATTTGAGCATAGTCATCAAGGAGTATTTTTTTTTGCTTATTTATATAGTAAGTCTCTAGAAATAGTGAGTTAGCAATAATCATGATGCTTACTAAAAGTATAACAAGTCCGCCGATTTGAAAGAAAAGTTTTTGTCTTATGCCATTCATATACTCACCTCAAATCTATATCCAAGTCCTCTTATAGTTTTTATATAGTCACAAGAAGGTGCAAGTTTAATTCTTAATCGATTGATAGTAGTATCAACCGTTCTATCTGTCCCATCGTAATCTACTCCCCAAACAGAGTCTAGTAGAGCGTCTCTTGAAAGAGTTATACCTTCATTTTCTATCATATAC
>JBARWW010000361.1:0-3340 GCA_049647005.1 Acidaminobacteraceae bacterium
CAGTATAGCAGCTGAATATAAAGATAATGATACGGGGATGCATATAGCTCGAATGAGTAGATATTGTTATATAATAGCAAAAAACTATGGAATAAGTGAAAAGAATGCTCGAATATTACTTAGTGCATCACCTATGCATGATATAGGTAAAATTGGTATTCCAGATAATATATTAGAAAAACCAGGCAAATTGAATTTAGCTGAATGGGAGATTATGAAAACGCATAGTCAAATAGGAAAAGATATACTTGGTAATAATGCAAATGAACTGTTAAAAGCGGCATCAGTCGTGGCGCTTGAACATCACGAAAAATGGGATGGAAGCGGTTATCCTAGTGGATTATTAGCTGAAAAAATACATATATACGCTAGGATTGTTGCAATCTCAGATGTCTTTGATGCATTAACTTCAAAGCGACCATATAAAAGTGCTTGGCCAATTGCTAAAGCTGTTGAACTTATCCAAAATGAATCAGGAAAACATTTTGATCCTAAAGTAGTTGATGCATTTTACCTTAGTCTAGATGACATATTGAAAATTAGAGCAAGATATACTAAACCACAGGGTGAATAGAATTAATATAGGAAAAACTCAAATTATTAATTTTACCAAAATAAGGTTATAAGATTTGCTTATAGAACTAAAAATATGATTAGTTTTTTTGACTTCATATTGTAGCTAACTTGTAATAGAATGTGTTTAGTAAAGCAATTGATAGTTAAACTCAACTAGTTACAAGGAGGAAATAAAATTGAAAAGAATAGGATTAATAATACTTAGTATAGTAATGCTTATAAGTATAGCTGGATGTGCTAAAGAAGAAAAACAAGTTACATTTAAAATAGGTGCAATTCCAGATCAAAATGTTAGTGAACTAAGCAGACGTTTTGACGCTTTTTCAGAGTATCTATCAAATGAGACAGGTCTTGATGTAGAGTATGTGCAGTCTCAAGATTATGCATCTTTAGTTACTGCCTTTAATAGAGGTGAAATTCAACTAGCTTGGTTTGGTGGACTTACTGGAGTTCAAGCTAGAAGTGAAGTAGCAGGTGCTGAGGCAATAGCTCAAAGACCTAGAGATGAAAAATTTACAAGTGTATTTATAGCTGATAAATCTTTAAATATAAGATCACTTGAAGATATTAAAGGGAAAAGCTTAACATTTGGCTCTGAGAGTTCAACATCAGGTCACTTAATGCCAAGATTCTTTATGATGGAAGCAGGACTTAATCCAGAAGAAATATTAAATGCATCGCCAAATTATTCTGGTTCTCATGACAAAACGATAAAGTTAGTAGAATCAGGAGCATTTGAAGTAGGAGCATTAAACGCCGCAGTATGGGAAAGTGCTGTTGAAAATGCGACTGTTGATTTAGAACTTGTAGATGCATTTTATATAACTCCAGAGTACTATGACTATAACTGGACTATTAACGATGTAAAATCAGTATATGGTGATAATACAAAAGAAAATGTTAAAAATGCACTTCTTTCTATGGGTGATGAGCAAGCAGAAATATTAGAATTGTTCCATACTGAAAAGTTCATAGAGAGTAACAATGCCAACTATGATGCTATAAAAAATGTAGCTATAGAGCTTGGAATAATTAGAGAGTAGTGATTACATGCAATTTGATAATATTTTAGAAATAAATAATGTAAATAAAAGTTTTGAGAAGATAGTAGCCTTATCTTCTCTTTCTATTGCTGTAAAAAAAGGCGAAAAAGTTGCTATACTAGGTTCAAGTGGTTCTGGTAAAACAACTTTATTAAATTTAATATCAAAAACTCATGTATCCGATAACGGATGTATAATAATTGATGGAAAGAATATAGATGAAATTAGTAATGTTAAGAAATACGCTGCTTTAGTAGGAATAATAAGTCAAAGTTTTGATTTAGTACCGCAAATATCGGTTCTAAATAATGTTCTCGTTGGAAGGTTTAGAGAATGGGGAAACCTAACTGCTATTAAATCGCTTTTTATAACAAAGGATAAAAAACTAGCAATAGATGCACTAAAGCAAGTTGGCATGGATGATAAAATTTATGAGGAAGTCAGATATCTATCAGGTGGACAAAAACAAAGAGTTGCTATAGCTAGAGTAATTGTTCAAAGTCCTGAAATCATACTGGCGGATGAACCTGTTGCTTCACTTGACCCAACAAGAGCAGATGACATTATTAAGCTTCTTTGCAATATAAGTGATAAAAATAATAAAACTCTAATTACAAGTATACATTCGGCAGAATTAGCTCTAAAATACTTTGATCGAATAATTGCTATAAAAAATGGAAAGCTTATATATGATGTTAATGCTTGTGAGATGACTGAAGAGATGTTTGAAATATTATATAAAATAGAGGTGAGTGAGCGTGAAACTTAAATCTCACAGACGATTCATAACAACGATGTTATTTGTCTTATTATTTTTCGTATCCGCTATAGCTCTTATATCATCAACGGAAGACTTGATTCATAAAAATGGATTAAAGGCATTAAAAGAAATTGTTAGCGCAATGTTTAAGCCAGATCTATCATATACGATACTTAAACTTGCCGCAGAGGCAGTATTTCAGACTGTTGCTTACGCCGCAGCAGGTATTACAATTGCCATAGTAGTTGGTTTTTTGCTTGCGATTCCATCTTCTGAAATTTTCAAGATTAAAAAAAATGGAATTAATATAGCTAAACATACACTTGCTTTTATGAGAGGAATACATGAAATTATATGGGCTTGGTTTTTTGTAGCGTCAATAGGACTTACACCATTTAGTGCAGTACTTGCAATAGCTATACCATATGCAGGAACTTTAGGTAAAATTTTTAGTGATATTCTTAGAAATACTAACAAAAATCCAATTGAAAGCCTAAGAAAAAGTGGGGCATCCAACATCCAACAAATTGTTTACGGAGTTATTCCGGAAAATTTTAATCAACTAAAGAGCTATATTTTTTACAGATTTGAGTGTGCGATTAGATCATCGGCCATTCTTAGTTTTATAGGTCTTGGTGGACTTGGATACCAGATCAATATATCGCTTCAAGATCTTAAATACGCAGAAGTATGGACATTTGTATACACTTTAGCAGTTGTAGTTATTGCAGTTGATTTTATGGGTAAAGTAAGTAGAAATGAATCATCAAAGAAGCTAAAATCTATTTCAAATAAAGTTTTGACACTAGTATTTATAGCTTCTTGGGCATATTTAATTTTTCTTGAAGACTTATCTTTGTTAAAAATACTGACTCTTAGAAATTTAGAATATAGTTTGGAATTTTTAAGAAAATTAATCGGACTTGGAAGTGAAAATTCACCATATTTAGACATATCTATT